>DASXLN010000190.1:0-12265 GCA_036496165.1 Gaiellaceae bacterium
GCCGCCGAGCTGACGAAGCTGCTCGAGAACATCTTCCGCTCCGTCAACATCGCGCTCGTCAACGAGCTCGCGCAGCTCTGCGACCGGATGGACATCGACGTCTGGGAGGTGATCGGCGCGGCGGCGACGAAGCCGTTCGGCTTCATGCCCTTTCAGCCCGGCCCTGGGCTCGGCGGTCACTGCATCCCGCTCGACCCGTACTACCTTGCATGGAAGGCGCGCGAGTTCGACTTCAACACACGCTTCGTCGAGCTCGCCGGCGAGATCAACAACAACATGCCGTACTTCTGCCGCTCGGTGATCTCGCAGGCGCTGAATCACGGTGCGCAGAAGTCGCTCAAGGGCTCGAAGATCCTCCTCGTCGGCGTCGCGTACAAGGCCGACATCGGCGACGTCCGCGAGTCGCCGGCGGAGAAGCTCCTCACCCTGCTGCGGAATGCCGGCTCCGACGTCTCGTACCACGACCCGCACGTTGCCGAGTTCGACGGGCTGAAGTCGGTGCCGCTCGAGCCCAAGGCGTACGACGCGGTGGCGATCGTGACGGCGCACACGACGATCGACTACGACGCGCTCGTCGACGAGGCGAACATCGTCGTCGACCTGCGCAACGCGACCGGCGCGACGGGCACCGCCTCCGAAAAGGTCTTCAAGCTTTGAGCATCGGCGTCGTCGGCCTGAACTATTGGGGGCCGAATCTGGCGCGGAACTTCGCAGAGCTCGGCGCCCTCTCGTGGGTCTGCGACCTGGACGAGGAACGTCTCGCGAAGGCGAAAGCACGCCATCCGTCGGCAAGTGCCACGACGTCATACGAGGAGCTACTGGCGTCGGACGTGGAGGGGATCGTCATCGCCACCCCGGTCCCGACGCACTACTCGCTAGCCCGCAGCGCCCTCGCTGCGGGCAAGCACGTGCTCGTCGAGAAGCCTCCCGCGATGCGGGCGGCGGAGATCGACGAGCTCGTCTCCATCGCCGCCGAGCGCGACCTCGTCCTCATGCCGGGGCATCTGCTCCTCTACCACCCCGGCATCCGCAAGCTCAAGCAGCTGATCGACGACGGGGAGCTCGGCGACGTCCTCTGCGTCTACGGGAACCGCCAGAACCTCGGCATCGTCCGTACGAACGAGAACGCGCTGTGGTCGCTCGGCGTGCACGACCTCTCAGTGATGCTCTATCTCCTCGACGAGGAGCCGAGCGAGGCGGTCGCGCACGGGCGCGACTTCCTGACACCCGGAGTCGAGGACGTCGTCTTCTGCTACCTCCGCTTCCCGAGCGGAAAGATCGCGCACATGCACCTGTCGTGGCTCGACCCGCACAAGATGCGGCGGATCACCGTCGTCGGCCGCGAGAAGATGGTCGTCTTCGACGACATGGAGCTCGAGCGCAAGGTGACGATCTACGAGAAGGCGCCGTGGAAACGCACCGACAGCTACGGCGAGTGGCAGACGCGCTCGGGCGACATCTCCATCCCGAAGATCCCGACCGACGAGCCGCTCAAGCTCGAGTGCCAGGAGTTCCTGCGTCTCGTCGCGGGCGAGGGCGACCGCCGCAAGGTGGCCGAGGACGGCGCGCGCGTCGTCCGCGCACTCGACCGACTCACGGAGTCCTTGCGTGGCTGAGGTCCACCCGAGCGCGGTCGTCTACCCGGGCACGGTGCTCGGTGAGGGCGTGAAGGTGCTCGAGGGCGCTGTCGTCGGCAAGCAGCCGTCGCTGTCGCCGCGCTCGACGGCGAAGCGCGATCCGCTGCCGCCGACGGAGATCGGCGAGGGCACGATCGTCTCGACCGGCGCGATCGTGTTCGCCGGCTCGAGCATCGGCGCGCGCGTCATCGTCGGCGACCAGGCATGCATCCGTGAGCGCGTCGACATCGGGGACGACGTCGTCGTCGGGCGCGGCGTGCTCGTCGAGAACGACACGACGATCGGCGCGCTGACGAAGATCCAGGCCGACGCGTACATCACGGCGTACTCCACGCTCGAGGAGAACGTCTTCATCGCGCCCTGCGTCGTGACGACGAACGACAACTTCATGGGTCGCACGGACCGGCGGCACGAGCTGATCAAAGGCCCGACCATCCGGCGCGGCGCGAGAGTGGGTGGAGGCGCAATCCTCTGCCCGGGCATCGTCGTCGGCGAGGAGGCGTTCGTCGGCGCGGGCGCGGTTGTCACGAAGGACGTCGACCCGCGCATGCTCGTCGTCGGCAATCCGGCGCGCGTGCTGCGCAGCGTCAGCGCCGAGGAGTTGCTGGAGAACCAGTCTTCGTGAGCGTCAGCGTGTACGGGCTGAAGCCGGGCGACGGCTCCCGCACCTCGAGGTAGTACCACCCGCGCGCAGGCGCGCGGTAGCGGATGTGACCGGTGTTCGAGTCCGCCGCGAGGAGGTCCATCGACGCGGCGCGGTCGACGTGGACGGTCTTCGGCTTCCACAGCTCGAGCTCGAGCCCCGGCGTCGCCGAGAGCTGCACGCGCAGCAGCTGGTTCCGCTGGAGCTGGATGCGGTAGACGTCGACGGGATCGTCCCAGTAGTCGGCGGTCGCCTGGAGCTTGTCCTTCTTGCCCCAGACGGTCCACGCCCGCGTGCCGGCGTCGTCGTTCGGCTCGTTGGTGTCCGCCTGCGGCACCGGCCCCGCGAGCGCCTCGACCGCCTTGGCGACGTCGAGGCGGCCCCAGCCGCTGAGCGGGTCGCGCAGGAGCCCGCACCGCGCACACCCGTTCGTCGCGTTCACGTCGTCTGCGGTCCGCTCGAGCAGCCAGCCGACCTGACTGTTCGTCAGCAGCGGGTCGACGGCGAAGAGGATCGCAGCGGCGGCCGAGACCTGCGGCGCCGCGAAGGACGTGCCCTCCGCGTTCCGGTAGTCCTCGGTCCCGCAGTCGGAGTAGCCCTGGTCAGGGCATCCGGTGCGAAGCGCCGTCAGCGACGCGGGGAACGTCGAGAAGATCGACGCTCCCGGCGCGGAGAGGTCGTTGAACACCGGGTCGCGGTTGGAGAAGTCGGGGACGTTGCCGGTTCGCGTCAGTGCGCTCACGCCGATGACGTGCGGAAGCGCGGCCGGGTAGCTCGCGTACGGCCACGGCTGCGACGGCGCCTCGTCGCCGTTCCCGACGGCGGCCACGAGGACGGCGCCTTTGCCGTACGCGTACTCGACCGCCTGCTCCTCGATCGTCGAGAACGTGTCGCGCGCAGGATCCTGCACATCGCGGACGCCGCCGAGGCTGAGATTGATGACGCGTGCGCCGTGGTCCGCGGCCCAGCGGATCGCGGCCGCCTCGGCGGCGAGCGGGATCGTCCCGTCGGCCGTGACGACCTTCGCGATCAGGAGCTGCGCGGTGTACGCGATCCCGACGATCCCGGTCGTTCCGAGGTTCGCCGCGATCTCCCCGGCGACGAACGTGCCGTGGCCCTCGCTGTCTGTGCAGGCGCTGCCGCCGACGAAGCTCTGTTCCGCGAGCAGGCGGCCGGCGAAGTCGGGCAGCGAGCAGTCGATGCCGGAGTCGACGATCGCGACCTTCACCGGCTGCAGATCGGCCGGCGGCGCTGCCCACGCGTCGAACGCGTGGTCGTCCTGGAGGTACCACTGCCTGGGTGCGAGCGGGTTCGTCGGCGTGAACGCAGCAGCAGGGGCCGCCGCCGCGAACGTCGCGGTGACGAGCAGCAACAGGACGCGGCGCATTACCCGGTGGCGACCTGCGGCGCCGTCATGCCTGGCGCGTACCCCTGCCCGGGGGTGACGACGATGCGATAGGTCATGCCTGCCGGGATGGTCACCGGCACGGTGAACGTCCCGTCCGTGGCGACGGTTCCCGTCGCGATCGCGGACCACGTCAGGTCGGGGTTCTGCACGTCGACCTCGACGGGCGCGCTCGGGAACGCCGGCGCCACGGTTCCGGCGATGCTGCCGGGCGTCGGGCCGGCGAGCTGGACGAGCGGTGCGACGCGCACGCGGACGAAGCCGACGGCGGCGGTCGAGGTCGCCAGCCGGTAGTCGGTCGTCACGGTCGGCACCTCGGGCAGCAGCAGCGATCCGTCGGCTGCGGGCGTGACGGGCCCGACGAGCGCCCACGTTCCGCCGAACACGCGCTCCTCGAGCGAGACGCCGGTAATCCCGCGTACGAGCCCCGTCAGCGTGATCGACGACCCGAAGGGGACTGGGGCGACCGGGGCCGGCTGCTGGAGCGACATCATCGACACGCTAAACCACGTCGAGCGTAGCCCGAGCGCACCGGCGACCGTCCCTCCGCCGAACGACTGGCCGGCGGCCGATCCGACCGCGAGCGACGGCAGTGTCAGCACGGACACGCGGCTGACGCGGCCCGCCGGGTCGGTCGACGTCTGGAGGTCGAGAATCGATCCCTTCACCTTGAGCGCCTTCGCAAAGGTCCCCGCGCTGATCGGCACCGGGCCCCAGTTGTGGTACGGCGAAAGCGCGTCGAACGGATCGGCGACCGAGACGAGGTACGGAACCGGCGCGACGCCCCAGCCATCCGCGATCGACTCGGTCTCGCCGCCGGAGGTGGAGAAGAAGAACGTCGACGCGACCTTGCCGGCGTACATGACCACCTGGCCGCGCGTGGCGTCGACGGCCGCGTTTGTCGCTGCGTTCTCGTGCGAGACGCCGAGGTACATCTGGCTGCGCGTGTCCCCATAGACGTCGAACGGCGCTGCCACCTTCTTCGTTGCCAGCGCGTACGACCGCGACGCGACCGCCTGCGCCTGGAGCGCGGGCGGCGCCCACGTCGACGGCATCTCCGCCGGGACGACGCCGTACAGATAGTCCTCGAGCCCGACGACGTTGATCGCGCGCAGCTTGTTGCCGACGACGTCCACCTCGAGCTGGCCGCGGTACGGCCGCGTGAGCGTCATCCAGCCGCCGGCGCCCGCGTCGAAGGTGAGCGGGGGCGCGAGCGTCTGCCCGTTGACGATGAGCTTGGGGGTGAGCGTCGCGGGGCCCGCCGGAAGCTGGACGGTGGTGCCGTTCGCGTCGGTGACGGAGAACGGGACGGCGCACGAGACCTTGAGCGACTTCTTCCCGTCGGCGAGAAGGACGCGCACGAGCGTCTGCTGCGCCGTCCCGATGGTGGTGCCGGGGTAGTAGTGGGAGAGGATCTGCTGGTAGCCGTACCCGTGCAGGGCGTAGCCCCAGGCGCCGTACTGGCTCATGCCGATGCCGTGGCCCCAACCGTGGCCGGTGAAGAAGAAGAGAGCCCCGGTGCCCTGCTTCGCCACGACGCACGAGCCGGCGCACACCGGCGGCAGGTCGCGCGGGGACGCCGACGCCGTCCCGACGAACAGGAGGGACGCCAGCAGAGCCGGAATGAGGACGAATCGGGACATCTGGGCACGCCGAAGCTAGCTGATTTTCAAATCGGAATTCGTGACCCGCGGCTAAAGTCATTCCGCCATGCGGATCCTCGTCACCGGCGGCGCCGGGTTCATCGGCTCGAACTTCGTCCATTTCTGGCTCGAGCGGCATCCGGGCGACCACGTGGTCGTGCTCGACCTCCTCACGTACGCCGGCGACCGGCGCTCCCTCGCGGACGTCGAGGACAAAATCGTCTTCGCCGAGGGCGACATCGCGGACCTTGAGGGATGCGAGGCGCTGCTGAAGGCGGAGGAGATCGGTGTCGTCGTCAACTTCGCCGCCGAGTCGCACAACAGCCTCGCGGTCGTCGACCCGGGCCGCTTCTTCCGGACGAACGCCCTCGGCACGCAGGTGCTGCTCGAGGCGGCGCGCCAGGCCGACGTCGACCGCTTCCACCACGTGTCGACGTGCGAGGTCTACGGCGACCTGCCGCTCGACAGCGACGAGGTCTTCACCGAGGAGTCGCCGTATCGCCCGCGGACGCCGTACAACGCGTCGAAGGCGGCGGCCGACCACGCCGTCCGCGCGTACCACGAGACGTACGGCCTGCCGGTGACGATCACAAACTGCTCGAACAACTACGGGCCGTTCCAGTTCCCGGAGAAGGTCATCCCGCTCTTCGTCACGAACGCCCTCGACGACGTCGACCTGCCGCTGTACACGTCGACGCAGAACAAGCGCGAGTGGCTGCACGTGCGCGACCACTGCCGCGCGATCGAGCTCGTGCTCGAGCGCGGGCATGTCGGTGAGACGTACAACGTCGGCAGCGGGGTCGAGAAGACGATCGAGGAGATCGCCGACGCGGTCCTCGAGCTGGCCGGCAAGCCGCAGTCGCTCAAGACGATCGTTCCCGACCGGCCGGGGCACGACCGCCGCTATCTCCTCGACTCGTCGAAGCTCCGGCGGGAGCTCGGCTGGAAACCGGACATCGAGTTCGGCGACGGAATGCGCGAGACGGTCGAGTGGTACGCGGCGCAGCGCGGCTGGTGGGAGCCGCTGAAGGAGCGTGCGCTCGTGCAGGAGACCGCCTGGCGATAGGCTCCGTCCTCGTCGAGCGAGGAGGAGATTTCATGGCGCAGGTCGAGAGCGGCAACCGGGCGACGTCCGACCCGGAGGCGCGGAAGCACGTCCTCAAGCAGATCAAGGAGACCGGTGTCGAGGACATGCTCCTCTGGTTCACCGACCTCGAGGGGCACCTGAAGAGCTTCTCGATCACCGTCGGCGAGGTCGAAGGCGCGCTCGACGACGGCATGGGGTTCGACGGCTCGTCCATCACCGGCTTCAACGCGATCGAGGAGTCCGACATGGTCGCGATCCCCGATCCGGAGACGTTCCGCGTCCTCCCCGACGGCCGCGCCGGCCGCATGATCTGCGACGTCGTCACGCCCGACGGCAAGCCGTACGACGGCGACCCGCGCAACGTGCTCCGTCTCGCGCTCGACCGGATGCACGCGATGGGCTTCGACACGTTCAACGTCGGCCCCGAGGCCGAGTACTTCCTTTTCAAGGACGAGAAGGGAACCGAGACGCTCGACGAGGGCGGCTACTTCGCGCAGACGACGATGGACGCCGCGACGAGCGTCCGCCGCGACACGATCCGCGCGCTCGAGGGAATGGGCATCCCCGTCGAGTACCACCACCACGAGGTGGGGCCGTCGCAGCACGAGATCGACATCCGCTTCGCCGATGCGCTCGACATGGCCGACTACATGCTCACGTACCGCCTCGTCGTGAAGGAGGTGGCCAAGCAGCACGGCTACCACGCCACCTTCATGCCGAAGCCGCTGTTCGGCGAGAACGGCTCGGGGATGCACACGCATCAGTCGCTCTTCACCGACGGTCGCAACCAGTTCTTCGATGGAGACGACAAGTGGCACCTCTCCGACGTCGGGAAGCAGTTCATCGCGGGCCAGCTGCGCCACGCGCGAGAGATCGCCGCCGTCTTCGCCCAGTGGGTGAACTCGTACAAGCGGCTCGTGCCGGGCTACGAGGCGCCGGTCTACGTGGCCTGGTCGCAGCGCAACCGCTCGGCCCTCATTCGCATTCCGCTATACAAGCCCGGCTCGGAGCAGGCGACCCGCGCTGAGCTCCGCTGCCCGGATCCGGCCTGTAACCCGTACCTCACCTTCGCGTGCCTCCTGCACGCCGGCCTCGAGGGGATCGAGAAGGGCTACGAGCTGCCGGATCCGATGGAGACGAACCTCTACCACCTGACGGCCGAGCAGCGGCGCGAGCGGGGAATCGTCTCCCTGCCGGAGACTCTGGGTGAGGCGATCGACGAGCTCTCCCGCTCCGATCTCGCCCGGAAGGCCCTCGGGCCCCATATCTTCGAGCGCTACGTCGAGCTGAAGCGGAAAGAGTGGGACGAGTACCGCGTCCAGCTGACGGACTGGGAAATGAAAAAGTACCTCGCCGTTCTCTGATCTGACACAATCAGCACGACTCGTCCCCTGCGGAGGCGAGTCCAACTGACGGCCGACCGCGAGGCGCTCTTGCGCCTCGTGGTCGTTCAGGGGTCGTTCGGCTCGAGCACGACGACAGGAATGCGCCGGCTCGTCTTCTGCGCGTACCTGTCGTAGCCCGGGTAGACGTCCGCGAGCTGACGCCAGAGTCGTTCCCGCTCATCGCCGTCGGCGTCCCGTGCTCGCACCCGTTGTGTCTCGCGCCCGACGGTCACCTCGGCTACCGGGTTTGCCTGCAGGTTGAGATACCAGAGCGGGTGGTGCGCAGCGCCTCCTTTCGAGGCGATGACCGCATACCCGTCCCGCGCTCGCGTGTACGCGAGTGGTTGCGTCCGGGGCCGCCCGCTCTTGCGGCCGACCGTCGTGAGAAGCAGGACCGGCATCTTGGCGATCCGGCCGCCGAGCTTCCCGCCCGTCAGCTGGTAGACGCGACGGTGGACGCCACCGAGGATTCGAAACCCGAGGTTTGCCGTCGCTAGCCGACGTACGGGTAATAGCCGGGCAGGCCCGCAGCCGCGCTTCCGACCATCTCGCCGCCGCCACCCACGTAGAGGCCGGTCGACGGGTAGAGCGCAAGCTTCTTGTCGGACGCCGGCGGATTGCACGAGAGGTGATAGTCGCCGATGTTGGTCCCGCCGTCGACGTTGCCGTCGGTCGCGGTCGGCGCCCAGTAGCCCTCGCTGACGAGCGCCTGCGCCTCGCCGACCGGCCAGACGCCGGGCGCGTCGGTGAACGTCGAATAGCAGAGGAAGACGTGGTTGTCGGAGAAGGGGCAGGGGCCGAGCGCGATGGAATGGACGAAGTAGTTCGGGATCGTCGTGTCGATGCCGTAGTTGCCGATGGCGTCGCTCGTCTCGAGTGCGTCGTAGAACTGCCGCAGGGCGTCGCGGTTGACGTTCGCGGGATCGACTTCTCCGGCGGTGAAGGCGCCGCCGTACTGCGTGACGACCTTGTCTGCGACGTGCTGCGACGCGGCGTCCCACGTCGAGAACGGCAGCCTGCCGTCCATGCAGTACGAGGTGCCGATGGGAGGCGCCGCCGATGCCGGGGCTGCCGCGAGTCCCGCGACCGCGCTGGCGGCGAGCACGAGCGCAAGCGCGACGGCGAGACGAACCCGATTGGCTGTAAAGGCGTTGGACATGGCCGCAAGTGCGGGCACCGCCCGCACCCACTATGTCGTCCCGGAAACGGGTACGCGACATCCCCCAAAAGGTGCGGGCATGATTTGGTCGTGCCGACGGTGGACGATGGCCTAGGCGACCAGACTCACGTTCGCACTGCGCTTCGGTTGCTCGTCGTCCAGACGATCGCAGGCGTAGGCGCAGGTGGGATTCTCGCCGGCGTGTTGCTGGCGGCAACGCACCTCGATGTGTCGGGAGCGTTGTTCGTGGCCGGGGTCGTGGTTGCGATCGCCGGCACCGTGTGGAGCCTCGGCGTGCCGATGCGGGCCGTTCCGTGGACGTTGGGAGTCGCTCGGATGGACGATCCCACGAGCATCTCGCGGCGACCGACCGGAACATCGCAGGCCGACGCAGTGCTGGTCGTGAGCTCGATCGTGGCCGGCCTGCTGCTGGTGGGCTCGGCCGTCGTCGCGCACTAGAAAGCCGAGACGGTTCAACCATGCAGGGTGGGCCGGTAGGTGAGCTCTTGGATGTTGCTGTCGAGCGTTCGACTCTCGATCAGCTCGAGATCGAAGTCGGATGCACCCGCGAAGATCGCATCGGATCCGTTCTGCCCGGTGATCACAGGGAAGAGGGTCACTTGGACGCGGTCGACGAGGCCGGCGGCCATCAGCGCTCGATTCATCGACAGGCTCCCGTGCGAGCGCAACGGCACGTCCGATTCCTCCTTGAGCTTGGTGACGACGTCGACCGCGTCACCGCTCACGAGGGTCGCGTCTCCCCAGTCGAGTGGTCCTTCCAGCGTGGTCGACACGATGATCGCCGGCAGGGCCACCATCCGGGTGACCCACGGGTCCCTCACCTCGGACTCGTCGGTACTCGCGGCCAGCATCTGTGCGAAGAGTCGATAGGTGTTGGCGCCGAAGACCATCCGCTGCTCCTCGCTGTACACGGCGAGGCGGTGGTCGAGCAGCTCCGGTCCCTGCTTGCCCCAGTACCCACCCCAGTCGCCTCCGCTGGCGGAGCCGAAGCCATCGAGGCTGGAAAAGACGTCGAAGGTGTAGGTAGCGGCCATGATCCTCTCCTCGAGTGGGTTGGTCGGTCGTGGATACAGACCGGAGCCCACTGCAAGACTCATCGCGGTTCGACGATGTGAGTTCGGCCGGCTGCGCCGGTGTTCGGGGATCTCCCGTGAGCGCGTGTCTGGCCGGCGTCCTAGTCCTCGATCTGCGCCCTTCCCGCCCGCCGCGATGCATCGCGCGCGGCGCGCATTGACTCGAGCTTCTCAGGCGAATGACCGGTCCAGTCGAGCAGCTCGCCAACAACACGCAATGGCTCACGGCTTCGGAACGACCGGGTTGGGTTCCCCGGGAACTTCTTGTCCGTCAGGTTCGGGTCGTCCTCGAATTCCCCGGTCGGCTCGACGATGTAGATGCGGCCGCGCTCTTCGCCGCCGGCGAGCTCGGCACCCCACACCGCAGCGTCGAGCGTTGCGGTGAAATAGACGTAGTTCATCACCCGGCCCGCCTCGAAGTTCGATTCGCGCTGCGCGACCAGCAGGTCGCCCACAGCGAGATCTGCCTTCGTGCCGTGCAGGTACACACCCTCCTCGTACACCTCGAACGGCACCGGCTCACCCGAGGGCCTCATGCGACGCCAGCGTTCGGGAACGTCACCCGACGTTGCGAGCCGCGTTGTCTACCTCACTTCGGAAGTCGTCGAAAGACACGATCCGGCCGAGGAACATCGCGATGTTCTCGAGCCACGGCTGCTTCATCGGCTCTCCGAACCCGGAGATGCAGTCGTCGATGGCTGCGACGTCCAGTCCGGCTTCGAACAACGACAACGCTGCGGCGTAGACGCAGTTGTTCGCCGTTGTCCCCGTCAGGAAGACGGTCGTCAGGCCGGCGCCAAGCGCGGCATCGGCGAGGCCGGGACAGATGAATCCCGTCTTGCTCAACACGGTTTCACCATCGAGGGGCGCGCCATCAAGAGCGATTTCCGCGCCCCAGCGACCCACCGCGGGGCTCCCCTCGTTGCTCCACCGGGTCTCCCAGCCGGGATCGGTCTTTCGAATTCCGAGCGGCACGTCCTCGGCAGATCCCCAGAGCACCGTTGTGTAAATGACGGGCATGGAGGCGGCACGCGCGGTTCGGACAGCTTCGAGCAGAAGCGGCAACTGCTGCTCCGCCTCCGGAACGAAGATCGTCCCGGCGGGATCGCAGAAGGCGTTCTGCATATCGACGACGACCAAGCCAGCTCCTGCGCTCACAGCGTTCCTCCGTCGGATCGTTGCCGTCGATCCTTCAACAGTGAGAGCAGTCCGTCAAATCAATGATCGTCGGGTGCCTTAAGTGTGCGGTTGCGTTTGGTTTGGTGCGACGACGATGATGTCTTGGTAAGAGGCGGGCGAGGCTTCGTTGCCCGACCACTCGCCGTGGTGAACGCCCGTGACGTGAAGGCCGTTTCTCTCGAACGTGTCGATGACGTCGTTTTCGTCGTATCCGACGGCGGCCTCCGGCTTGCGGCGATGGATGGTCCAGTAACCCGGTCGTTCAAATCGGAAGTTGAGGGAGCTGGATGTGGGTTGGCGCTCTCTCAGGGTGTCGTTGAGGAGGAAGAACGTTGCGAAGCAGCGGCCCGTGGGTCGTAGGAGGCGTGCGATCTCGGCGATGTAATTGTCGCGGTCGGCGGGGAGTAGGTGAGTGAAGACCGAGGTGAGGAAGATGAAATCGAATGAGGCGTCCTCGAAGGGGAAGCGGTAGTCGCTCGCCCTGGTACGACCGTGGCGGTTGTAGTGGCGGTTGTACACATCGGCGACCTGAAAATGGAAGTTGGGATAGCGGGGCGTGATGGTGTGCTGGCACCACTCGACCCCTTGCCGGACAACTTCGACGCCCTCGTAGCGGCCGTTCAGCCAGCCGACTAGGCCGACGGCGATTCTGCCGACGCCGCTGCCGATATCGAGAACATCTTCGTCGGGGCGCAGGTCTGCTAGACGGACGAAGTGGTTCCGGAACTCTCGACCGGCGGAACGGAAGTCCCCCCTGCCTACGAACATCAGCCGGCGCGGCGGGATGAGCGGGTCCCGTCGGCCACGGAGCGTATCCAGCCAATCGAGGGATGTTGCAACGACAACTGCAACCGGGCGGACCGCGAGAAAGAAATCGAGCGCCCGCCGAACCACGGTCACCTTTTCACTTCGACACGCCGCGGCTTTCGGAGAGCTCTAGAGGAAGCTGCGGATCGCGTCGCGGTCGACGCGGAGCTCGATGACGCCGCTCGAGCCGTCGATCTGGTCGATCGTGTCGGCCGGGACGAGTCGG
>DASXLN010000191.1:0-8621 GCA_036496165.1 Gaiellaceae bacterium
GGTCGGGCGCCGCGGGGGCGATGAGCGGCCGCCGCGACCCGCCGGCCGTGTTCCCGCACCGTGCGGCGATCAAGATCGTCGACGGCCTCGTCGTCCAGCCGATCGACGACGACCCCGAGAACCCGGTCGGGAGCGCGCCGATGTGGGGCCTCGGGCCGGAGATCGCCGCCTCCCTGCGCGATCTTCCGGGGCCGCCGTTCGAGCTCGGTGTCGCCTTCGAGCGCGCCATCGCCGCCGGGCTCGCGGTTGCAGGTCTCGAGATCGGGAAGACGCGCGACTTGACGTATCCGGAAGACTTGGTGAAGGAGAACTTCACCTACCTGGGGTCATGAGCGAGAGCACGTACAGCCTGTTTCAGCAGGGCAAGGCGCATTTGAAGAAGGGAATGGCCGCCCAGGCGACGGTCGCACTCGAAAAGGCGAAGAAGCGCGAACCGGACAAGGCCTCGATTCGCGAGGCGCTCGGCATCGCCTACTTCCGCATCCGCCGCTGGGAGGAAGCCGAGGCCGAGTTCCGCAAGGTGCTGGAGCTGTCGCCCGTGAACGACTATGCGCACTACGCGCTCGGCCGCTGTCTCGAGAAACAGGGCCGCACGCAGGAGGCGAACGGGCACTACAAGCTCGCGAGCTCCCTCCAGCCGGACTCGGACCAGTACCGCGCCCGGATCAAAGAGCTCGACTGACTAGGAGAGGCGGTCGCCGGTGACGCGGCGGATCTCGTCGAGCGAGGAGACACCCATTGCGGCAAGCCGAATGCCGTCCTCGCGCATCGTCGTCATGCCCCCCGCGACGGCCTCGGCGAAGATCTCCTCGGTCGAGCCCGACTCGATGAGCCTGCGCATGCGTCCCTGGATCGTCAGCACCTCGTACAGCGCGACGCGGCCGGCGAACCCGGTGCCGCCGCAACGCGGGCAGCCGACCGACCGGTAGAGCGTCGTCTCGGGGCCGAAGTCGGCGATGCCGATCTCGGCGAGCTCGGCGTTACTCGGCTCGTACGGCGAGCGGCACGTCTCGCACAGGCGGCGAGCGAGCCGCTGCGCAACGATGCAGTTGATCGCGGTCGCGAGCAGGCTCGGCTCCGCGCCCATGTCGACAAGGCGCGCGATGGATGCAGATGCGTTGTGCGCATGCAGCGACGTCAGCACGAGGTGGCCCGTCATCGCAGCCTGGATCGCGATGCGTGCCGTCTCCTCGTCGCGGATCTCGCCGACGAGCATGACGTCGGGGTCGGAGCGGAGGATCGTGCGCAGGCCGCGTGCGAACGTGAGGCCGCCCTTGAAGTTGACCTCGATCTGATTCACGCCGGGGGTCTGGTACTCGACCGGGTCCTCGATCGTCATCAGGACGCGGTCGCTCTCGTTGAGGATCTCGAGCGCCGCGTACAGCGTCGTCGTCTTCCCCGAGCCGGTCGGGCCGACGGCGAGGACGGCGCCGTAGGGCTGCCGGATCGCCCGCGCGAACCGCTCCTCTGCGTCGGGGCTCATCCCGAGCTCGTTCAACCCGAGCCGCGCGCCTGGGCGGTTGAGGATCCGCAGCACGACTTGCTCCCCGTGCGTCGTCGGCAAGACGGCGACGCGGATGTCCATCGGATGGCCGCCGTAGCGGATCGACATACGGCCGTCTTGCGGCGCGCGCTTCTCGGCGATGTCGAGCTCCGCCATCACCTTCAGGCGGCTCGTGACGGCAGGCTGGAGCGACCGTGGGATCGTCGTGAACAGGCGCATGACGCCGTCGATGCGCGCACGCACCACCATGTGGCCGGACTCCGCCTCGAAATGGAGGTCGGACGCGCGCTCGGCGATCGCGCGAGAGATGAGGGAGTTGACGGTGTTGATCGCCGGCGCGCTCGCGGCGAGGCTGCGGACGTCGTCGAGATCCTGGCTGTCCTGCTCCTCGTGCACGACGACGGCCTCGTGGTAGAAGCGCTCGATGGCGGCCTCGACGTCGGGCGCGGCCGACACGGCGAGACGCAGGTTGAGCCCGAGCGTGAGCTTCAGGTCGTCGGAGGCGAGGACGTTCGTCGGGTCCGCGACCGTGACGAGCACGAGGTCGTCGTCGATGAACCGGACGGCGAACGCCTCGTAGCGGCGCGCGTACTTTTCCGGAAGCAGCGCCGCCGCGCGCGGATCGACCTCGGCAGAGGGGAGGTCGAGATAGTCGAGGCCGTGCTGCTCGGCGAGCAGCGTCGCGACGGCGCCGGCCGACACCCAGCCGCGGGAGACGACGATCTCGCCGACACGGCGCCCGGTGACGTCCTTCTCCGTGAGGGCCGCCTCCAGCTGGTCGGTCGTGATGATGCCGTCGCGGAGCAGCAGCGAGCCCAGCGGGACGCGCCAGGTCCCTTCGGCCGCAAGCCGCAGGGGAAGAGGGGTGGCGAGGTCCGCAGGGCTCTCCACACCCCCTCTATCGGACTATGGTGCACCCGCCATGAGGGTGGTCTGCCAGCGCGTGACCGAGGCCCGGGTGCGCGTCGAGGAGGCGGTTGTGGCCGAGATCGGGCCCGGGCTCCTCGTGCTCTTCGGAGTGGCGCGAGCGGACGGTGCCGGCGCGGCTGACCGTCTCGCGGGCAAGATCGCCCGCCTGCGGATCTTCCCGGACGAGCGCGGGCGATTCGACCGGAGCGTCCTCGATACGGGCGGCGCGGTGCTCGTCGTCTCCCAGTTCACGCTCCTCGCGGACACGGCCGCGGGAAACCGGCCGAGCTTCACCGAAGCGGCGCCGCCGGAGGAGGCGGAACCGGTCTACGAGCGGTTCTGCGTCGCGCTCGAGGCGCTCGGCCTGCGCGTCGGCCGCGGCGTCTTCGGCGCGCGGATGGCGGTCGAGCTCGTCAACGACGGCCCCGTCACCGTCGTCCTCGACGGATGAGGATCTTCGTCACCGGCGGAGGCGGCTTTCTCGGCTCCGAGGTGTGCCGCCTCGCCGTCGACGCGGGCCACGACGTCGCCGCTACCCAATTCGAGACGCCGGCGCCGTACGGCCGCGTCGTCGACGTGGACGTGCGCGAGCCCTTCACCGTCGAGGCCGACGTCCTGATCCACACGGCGTACGTCATGGGCGACTCGGACACGATCGTGCGCGGCACGCGAAACGCCGCCGCCGCTGCCAAAGACGCGGGTGCCCGCCTCATCCATCTCAGTACCGACCTCGTCTTCGACGGCGAGCACGCGCCCTACTCCGAGGCGGACGAGCCGCGGCCCGTCTCCGACTACGGCCGCGCGAAGCTCGCGGCCGAGGCTCTCGTCCCGCCGAATGGCGTCATCGTTCGCACCTCGCTCCTGTACGGCAAGCCCGGCGGCGCGCAGGAAGCGCTCGCCGCCCGCGACGACGTCGTCTTCCACACCGACGAGATCCGTTGCCCGACGCACGTCGCAGACCTCGCGGCGGGTCTGCTCGAGCTGGCCGCCCTCGATACGACGGGCGTCCTCCACGTCGCCGGGCCGGACGCCGTCTCACGGCTCGACCTCGCCCGGCTCCTCGGCGCCCGCGACCCGAAGGGCGCACCGACGCCTCCAGGCCGCGCCCGCAACGTCGCCCTCGATTCGTCCCGTGCCAGGGCGCTGCTCTCGACCGAAATCCGGGGCTTGCTACACTTCTGAGACCATTTTCACCGGTTCGGCGAAATGGGCCCTGCGGGCCCATTTTTTGTGACAGGGGGAGTTTCGTGGCGGACGTCCGGCAGAAGGAGAAGCAGCTCGAGCACGAGATCGGCGAGCGCGTCGAGGGAAGCCTCGACGGCGTCGAGGTGCTCGCGGTCGAGCTCCAGAGCCCGGACCGCTTCACCGTCTACGTCGACCATCCGGACGGTGTCAACCATGCGCTGTGCGCGCGCGTCACCGACGTGCTGCGCGACTACCTGCGCCAGTACACGATCGACGTCTCCTCGCCGGGCATCGAACGTCCCTTGCGCAAGCCCGAGCACTTCGCCGGCGCCGTCGGGCGCCGCGTGAAGCTGCGCACGCGCGATCGCAAGATCCGCGGCGAGCTCGTCGCTGCCGACGCCGGACGCGTGCAGGTCGACGACACCGAGATCCCGTTCGACGAGATCGTGCGGGCGAATCTGATCGACGAGAGGGTGTGAGATGAGCCAGGAGATCATCGAGGCCGTTCGCGACATCGAGCGTGAAAAGGGCATCGAGGAGGGCGCGCTCGTTGCTGCCCTCGAGGATGCGCTGCTCGCGGCGTACAAGAAGACACCGGGCGCATCGCGGCACGCGACCGTCGAGATGGACCACGAGGGCGACTTCCGCGTGTTCTCGATCGAGCTTCCCGGCGACATCGAGACGCGGCTGCTCGAGGAGGCGCGCGAGCGCAAGCTCGAGGAGCTCGAGCGACTCGAGGAGGAGACGGGCGAGCGCCAGCACACGCTCATCTCCGACGACGACCTCGACATCGACTGGTCCGACATCCCCGAGACCCAGATCCAGCGCGACGACGTGACGCCGGAGGGCTTCGGACGTATCGCTGCGCAGACCGCGAAGCAGGTCATCCTCCAGCGCATCCGCGAGGAGGAGCGGCGGATGATGTACGACGAGTACATCGACCGCGTCAGCGAGGTCGTCACCGGGATCGTGCAGCAGGCGGGCGACCGCAACAACGTGCTCGTCGACCTCGGCAAGGTCGAGGCGCTGCTGCCGCGCTCCGAGCAGGTCGACGGTGAGCGTTATGAGCAGGGCTCGCGCATCAAGGCCGTCATCACCGAGGTTCGCTCCGGCACGAAAGGCCCGCAGGTGATCTTGTCGCGGCGCGATCCCGAGCTGATCAAGACGCTGTTCGAGCTCGAGGTGCCGGAGATCGCCGACGGCCTCGTCGAGATCCGCGGTGTCGCACGCGAGCCCGGCTACCGCTCGAAGATCGCGGTCGAGTCGCACACGCAGGGCGTCGATCCCGTGGGTGCATGTGTCGGCCCGCGCGGCTCGCGAGTGCGCATGGTCGTGTCGGAGCTGCGCGGCGAGAAGATCGACATCATCCCGTGGAACCCGGAGCCCGCGCGGTTCGTCGCGAAGGCGCTGTCCCCCGCGCGCGTGCGCGAGGTCTACCTCGACGACGACGCGAAGGAAGCGACGGTCGTCGTTCCCGACGACCAGCTCGCGCTCGCGATCGGCAAGGAGGGCATGAACGCCCGCCTCGCCGCGCGCCTCACCGGCTGGAAGATCGACATCCAGAGCGACAGCGAGTTCGCGCAGGCCGAGGCCGACGTCGCCTACGGCGGCGGCGGCGACGAGCAGGATCTCTCCGGCCGCTGCGCCGCGATCCTCTGGAACGGCAAGCGCTGCCCGAACGCCTCGCTGCCGGGCTCCCGCTTCTGCGGCGTGCCCGCGCACCAGGCGCTCGCGCTCGAGCCTGTGCCCGACGACGAGGAGCCGATGGTGACCGAGAGCGAGCCCGAGCTCGAGGCGGTCATCTCGCCGCCGGAATCGGAGAGCGTCGGCCTTGCGGGGCTGCCCGAGCCCGAGGTGGGGGAGATCGAGGACGAAGCGCCGGCGGACGCGGCTGCAACGCACGGCCCGCCTGCGACGGCGATCGCCGACGCAGAGGGAGAGGTCGACCTCGACACCGTCCTCCCGCATCCGGACGTCGCTCCGCCGGAGGAGATCCCGGCAGGCATCCCGGTCGAGACGGAGGGGTCGGAATCGGAGTCGTAGACGTGACCGAGCCGGTCAGGCAGTGCGCCGGCTGCGGCCGGCGCGCACCGCAGCACGAGCTCGTGCGCTTCGCGGCCCGCGACGGTGAGCTCGTGACCGGCCGGACCGTCTCCGGTCGCGGCGCGTATACGTGCCCCGATCTCGCGTGCTTCGAGCGCGCGACGGCGCAGCGCGGCTTCGCCCGGGTGCTACGGACGCCCGTCCGTGTCGATCCGGGGCTCGCCCGCATCTACACTGGTGAGTCGCATGCCTAACGGAGGGAACAGGCCCAATCGTCCGCTTCGCCCGCGCGGCGGCGGCGGCGCCGGCGGCAGACGCCGCCGCGTCGTCATCGACAACCAGGCGGCACGTCCTCGCCAGGACGGCCGGCAGGCGCGCGGCCGCGGCGACGCGGTCCCGCGCGAGCCGCGGACGCAGGCGCCGGTCCAGCCGACCGGCCCCGTCACCGTCGAGTCGGGCGTCACCGTCCGCGACTTCTCGCAGGCGCTCGGCGTCCCGATGGGCCAGCTGATCAAGATGCTGATGGACCTCGGCAACCTCAAGACGGCGACGCAGTCGCTCACCGACGAGGAGGTCGAGCTGATCGGCGCCGAGCTGCAGCGCGAGATCCAGATCAAGCACGCCTCCGACGAGGAGGAGGAGACGGAGGTCTTCGAGGACTCCGAAGACTCGTTGGTGACCCGGCCCCCGGTGGTCACGATCATGGGTCACGTCGACCACGGCAAGACGACGCTCCTCGACGCGATCCGCAACGCGAAGGTCGTCGAGACCGAGGCGGGCGGCATCACGCAGCACATCGGCGCCTACCAGGTCAACGTCGACGGCCGCAGGATCACCTTCCTCGACACGCCGGGCCACGAGGCGTTCACCGCCATGCGCGCCCGCGGAGCGAAGGTCACCGACATCGCAGTCCTCGTCGTCGCGGCAGACGACGGTGTCATGCCGCAGACGAAGGAGTCGATCTCGCACGCACGAGCGGCCGAGGTGCCGATCGTCGTCGCCATCAACAAGATCGACCTGCCGGACGCGAACACCGATCGCGTGAAGGCGGAGCTGGCGCAGGAAGGCCTGCAGCCGGAGGACTGGGGCGGCACGACGCAGTTCTCGGAGGTCTCCGCGAAGACGCAGCAGAACCTCGACGACCTGCTCGAGAAGATCCTGCTCGTCGCCGACCTCGAGCTCGACCCGAAGGCGAACCCGAACACCGAGGCGTCCGGCCCGATCATCGAGTCTCGCCTCGACGTCGGCCGTGGGCCGGTTGCGACGGTGCTCGTCCACCGCGGCACGCTCAAGGTCGGCGACGCCATCGTCGCCGGCGACGCGCACGGCCGCGTGAAGGCGCTCTTCAACTACAAGGGCGAGAAGATCCAGAAGGCGCTCCCCGGCGAGCCGGTGGAGATCCTCGGCTTCGACAAGCCGCCGCCCGCGGGCGAGCTCGCACGCGTCGTCGAGAACGACCGCCTCGCGCGCGAGCTGGCGACCCGTCGTTCGGAGCGGCTCCGGCGCGAGCAGTTCGCAACGCAGCGTTCGTCCGGCGTGTCGCTCGAGAACCTCTTCGAGCAGATGCAGACGGGTGAGGTCGCCGACCTCAACCTCGTCGTCAAGGGCGACGTCGTCGGCTCCGTCGAGGCGGTCGTCTCGGAGCTCTTGAAGTTCGAGCACTCCGAGGTGCGCCTGAACGTCATCCACCAGGGTGTCGGCGCGATCACCCAGAACGACATCATGCTCGCGTCCGCATCCGACGCACTCATCGTCGGCTTCAACGTTCGGCCCAACGCGGAAGCGCGCGAGCTCGCGCAGCGCGAGGGCGTCGAAATCCGTGTCTACAACGTCATCTACCAGCTCACCGACGACATCGAGCAGGCGCTCGTCGGCAAGCTCGCCGCGGTCAAGACCGAGGAGACGATCGGCGAGGCAGAGGTGCGTGCGCTCTTCAAGGTGTCGCGGCTCGGCACGATCGCGGGCTGCATGGTCACGCACGGCGTCGTGCGCAGGAACGCGGACGTGCGTGTCATCCGCGACGGCACCGTCATCTACACGACGACGATCGCCGCGCTGAAACGGTTCAAGGACGACGCGCGCGAGGTGGCCGAAGGCTTCGAGTGCGGCATCCTGCTCGACGGCTTCAACGATGTGAAAGAAGGCGACGTCCTCGAGGTCTTCGAGACGCGCGAGGTCGAGCGCACGTCGCTCGACGAGGCTCCTTCCGCCGTCTCGTAGAAGCGGACGCGCCGAGTAAATCGGCGCGTCCTGATATGGTCGGCGTCGCATGCGACGCTTTGGCGACGGCTTCAACGATGTGAAGGAAGGCGACGTCCTCGAGGTCTTCGAGACGCGCGAGGTCGAGCGCACCTCGCTCGACGAGGCTCCTTCCGCCGTCTCGTAGGTGAGCGCCGGCTTCGTCGGCGTCCTGACCTGTGAGCTCCAGTTCCCCGGCGCGCACTCGCTGAAGGAGAAGCGGCACTACCTGCGGTCGGCGAAGGCGCAGCTGCAGCGGCGTGTCGGCGCGTCCGTCGCCGAGGTCGACCAGCACGACGTGTGGCAGCGCGCGCGCATCACCGTCGCGTGCGCCGCGCGTGAGCATCGTGAGGCCGAGCGGCTGCTCGACGAGGCCGAGCGCTGGCTGCGCGGACAGGAATGGGAAGTCGCGCTCGCCGAGCGCTTCGTCGTCGACCCGGAGGACTGATGAATCCGGGCCCTCTTCGCACCGTCCTGCGCGAGTGGGGTCGCGTCGGCTGCATCGGCTTCGGCGGGCCGCCGACGCACATCGCACTCCTCCGCGACTTGTGCGTGCGCCGGCGGCGGTGGCTCACCGGCGAGGACTTCGAGGACGCGATCGCCGCCTGCAACCTCCTACCGGGACCGGCGTCGACCCAGCTCGCGATCTACTGCGCGTGGCGGCTGCGCGGCCCCCGGGGCGCCCTGGTCGGCGGCGCCTGCTTCATCGTTCCCGGACTGATCGTGATCCTGGCCCTGTCGG
>DASXLN010000192.1:0-11289 GCA_036496165.1 Gaiellaceae bacterium
CGCGCAGGAGCCCGTCGAGGCGCTCGACCCCGTACAGCTCGCGCCGGCGGCGCGCCTCGATCACCCCGTCGGTGTAGACGACGATCGTCGCGCCCGGCGGCAGCTCCTGCCGGCGCTCCTCGTAGCGCTGGTCGGGCTCGATGCCGAGGGCGAGACCGCCAGCCTCGAGCGGGAACACACTCCCGTCCCGCAGGAGCACGCGCGGCGGCGGATGACCCGCGCTCGCGCACGCCACTTCCCCGCGAGCGCCGTCGATCGCGAGGTACGCCATCGTGATGAACTTGCCCGGCGCGATCTCGTCGACGATGACCTCGTTCGCGGCCGCGAGAAACTCGGCCGGCTCCGGATGCTCGCGCGCGAGCGACCGGAACACGAACTTCGCCATCGCCATGTCGGCGGTCGCTTCGACGCCGTGCCCCGTCACGTCGCCGAGCACGACCGCGAGCCGGCCGTCGTCGAGCATGACGAAGTCGTAGATGTCGCCGCCGACGTCGACGCGCGCCGACGACTCGTACACCTCGCCGACCTCGAGCCCGGACGTCGGCGGGCGCGTCCGCGGCAGGAGCGATCGCTGCATCGTGTCCGCGAACTCCTTCTGCTGCTGGTAGAGGCGCGCGTTGTCGATCGCGAGCGCGGCCTGTCCGGCGATCGCGACGGCGGCGTCCATCGTCTGGTTGCTGATCGGGCTTCCCGGCCGGAACGAGAGGATCCCGAGCGACGCGATCACCTCGGCGGGCGTCGCGACCGGGACCACCGCGCCCGTCCATCCCTTCTCGAGGAACGGGTCGAGCAGCTCGTTCGCCGTGCGACGCCGCAGGCGGTGCGGTGCGCGCTCGCGGAAGAGGCGCTGCGCAGCCGTCGCGCCGAACGGCTGCGGCCGCCAGAGGACGGCGCGCACCGCGTTCGCGAGCCCGACGTCCTTCACGTGCAGCGCGCGCGGCTCGAGCACCTCGCGGCGGGCGTCGGGCATGCGGATGATCGCGGCGTCGACGTCGAGCACGTCGACGACGGTGCGGACGAGCGCGTCGAGCGTCGCCTCGAGCGAGAGGCTCTGCGCGAACGAGCGCGAGATCTCGTAGAGCGCACCGAGGCGGCGAGCGGCCTCACGTTCCGAGGCCAACGCAGCTTCACGTTGAGACGACAGTTCCGCGGTGCGCTCGTGCAGCTGCGCGTTCTGGACGGCGACGGCGAGCTGCGACGCGAGCGCCGCGAGGAGGGCCGCCTCGCTCTCGGTCGTCTGCCGCCCCGCGTCCGGATATGCGGCGAGCAGGCCGATGACGTCGTTGCGCACGAGCAGCGGCACCGCGAGCGCTGCGTCGATGCCGGCCTCGCGGGCGGCGTCACGCACGTCCCGGAGGCGGAGATCCGTGGTGGTGCTCGTCACCTCGATGAGCGGGCGGCGCCGGCGCGCGGGGCCGATGCCGAGCTCGAGCAGCCGCTCGGCGACGCGCGGGTGCGGGCCGGTCAGCCCATGCCCCGCCGCCGGCGAGAGCCGGTCTTCGGCGACACGCAGGTAGACGGCGACGCGCTCGACGTCGAGCAGCTCGGCGATCCGCGCCACCGCGGTATCGAGCGTGTGCGCGAGCGACAGCTCGGCCGTCGCCTGGCCGACGACCGCAAGCAGTGCGCGCGAGCGCTCGAGCTCGAGCTCGAGCTCGCGCGAGCGCGCACCCGAGCGCAGCACGTGCGCCGCGCGGACGCCGAACGTCGTCAGCCGGCCGAGCTGGTCCGCCCCGGGCGCGGCCCCGGGCGCGAAGAGAAGCTGGAGGAACCCGACCGGCGGCTCCCCGAGCGCGAGCGTTGCCGAGACGCTGCAGCTGCCCGGCAACCGGTCCGACTCGACCGCGCGGATGCCGCCGCCGTCCTCGAGCGCGGCGGCGGCGACCGCCGCCGCCGCGCCGAGCCCCGACTCCGGGTCGAGCCCGTGGGAGCCGACGAGCTCGAGCGCGTCGTCCTCGCCGCGCTGCCACAACAGCCCGACCGGCGCGCCGACGATCCCGGCCGCAAGCCGCAGGACCTCGGCGGCGGGCGCGGTCTCGTGCAATGCCGCCGCGAGCGCCTCGCCGGCGAGATCGAGCGGCTGCAGGCTCACCACCGGCGATGCGCCTTCGCCGAACGCCCGCCGGACGAGCGCCGCGAGACCGGCTGCGAGCTGGACGGCGAGCTGGTCGGACGGCGAGAAGGGCGCGCTCCCGTACACCTCGAGCACGGCGGAGCCGCCGACCGGCTCGAGGACGATCGCCGACGCACCGATCCGTGCGGCGACGCGCCGCGTGCCGGCAGGCGCGCCGTCGAGGAGGTCGATCCGGGCCGTCGGCAGCTCGGCGAGCGGCGTGCGGTCGCCCTCGAGCTCGGCCGCGAGCGAGGGCGGCGCCGCGACCGCGACCGCCTCGAGCTGGTCGCCGGAGGCGATCCGGACGAGGGCGACGTCCGCGGCGGAGCCGGCGCGGGCGGCGTCCGCGAGATCCTGGAGTGCTTCGGCGAGACTCGGCCGCGTCGCGGCCGAGCCGACCGCGTGGGCGAGTGCCGCCAGGGCCTCGATCGAGATCCCGGGCGCTGCGCCGAGCGTTTCCACTGCTGCCTGGACGGTCATGTCACCGGCCCCCCACCCGGAAGTATCACCGTAGCCGGGACCCCTTTACAATCCCGGATCGTGGCCAGCCCAGCCCAGCGGATGGACGACGCGCCCGACCCCTCGACGGTCGAGCTCCGGTACCGCTATCACCGCGCTCAGCGGCAGGCGCGGATCCGCCGGCGGCAGGAGAGCCGCCTCGCGCGGTACCGCTTCTACATCGCGCTGACGGTGCTGCTCGCGATCTCGGTCGCCTTCGTCGTCGGCGCCTGGCACGAGATCAACCACTTGTTCGGGCTGTAGTTCTCCCAGACAGCCCCGCCGCACATCGGGCACGTCGGAAGAGCGCGGTGCACTGAGACCCCGTAGCCGCATCCGCTGCATCTGAACTCGCCGGCAGCAGGGTCGCCCGCCGCGAGAAAGGCCACGAACCCGTCCGCTCCCTCGCTCACGCGTCCGGAATGTGCCCATACTTCGCGTGTGCAAACGCCAGAGCCCCTGCTGCCGCCCAGTCCGGCACCCGGCCCCGACCGGCGGCCGCTGCCGCGGCAGGTCGTCCCCGGGTACTGGGGCGAGCGGCTCGCGTGGATCGCCGGGCTCGTCCTCGCCATCTCCGCGTTCACCGACTGGTACGCCGGCACGCAGCAGGACGGACTGACGCTTTCGGTCACGGGCTGGCACACCGGCGCGCTCGGCAAGCTCGTGTTCTTCATCGGGCTCGCGACGCTCATCCTCGAGGCGCTGCGCGAGGCCGGCGTCGAGTTGCCTGCGACCGTCCCCGAGAGCCTCGTGCTCATCGCGCTCGGCTCGCTCGCGACGATCTTCGTCCTCATCCGGCTCATCTCGATTCCCGACACGTTCTTCGGAACGGCCGGCCGCGGCATCGGCCTCTTCATCAGCCTCGCAGCAGCCGTCCTCCTGATCCTCGCCGGACTGCTCCGAGCAGCAGAAGAGCTGTAGCGACGCCGATCGCCGCGCCGGCAACGACGTCGAGCGGCCAGTGCACCCCGACGTAGAGGCGCGAGTACGCGATCGCGGCGGCGAGCAGCACGAAGAACGGTGCAGCGCGCGGCTCGAGCGCGGAAAGGACGGTCGCGCAGGCGAAGCTCACCGTCGCGTGCCCCGACGGGAACGCGGGCGAGTGCGGGAGCGCGACGAGCGGGTCATAGCCCTGCGGCCGGCGGGAGCCGACGATCGCCTTCAACGCGTCGGCGATCCCCTCCGCCGCCGCGTCGACAAGGAGCACGAGGGCGAACGGGCGCGGGCTTCGCCGCAGAAGCGCGAGCGCGAGGCCGAGCACGAGCCACACCGCTCCCCAGCTGCCGATGCGCGACAGCCAGACGAAGACGTCGTCGAGCGGCGCGGAGCGGTGCTCGACGATCCAGCGCTCGAGGTGGTGGTTCAGACCGGGGCGATCTGCTTCGTGCGCTCGACGAGCTCCTGCAGGTCGAACGGCTTGCCGACGAAGCCCTGGGCGCCGCGGCTCGTCGCCTTCTCCGCCGCCTGCTCGTCGGCCTTGCCGCTGAACATCACGACCGGGATCGAGCCGGCGCCGTACTGCTCCTGCATGCGGCGGAGCATCTCCCAGCCGTCCACGTGCGGCATCATCACGTCGAGGAGGACGAGATCGGGCTTCGCCTCGTCGATCGCCGCCAGCCCTTCCTCCGCGTCCGACGCCTCGCGCACGGTGTAGCCCTCGAACTCGAGGTTGATGCGGACGAGCTCGCGCACCTTGTCGTCGTCGTCGACGAGGAGGACGAGCGGGCCGCCCTTCGGCTGGCCGCCGGGCCCGGAGCGCTCGAGGAACGTCTCGAGGTCGGCGCGGCGGTAGCGCCGGTGCCCGCCGGGCGTGTAGAAGGCCGGCACGCGGCCCTGATCCGACCACTTGCGGATCGTCGACTGGGCCACGCCGAGGAACCGCGCCGCCTGGCCGAGGGTGAGCCATTCGCTGTCTTCACGGGCTGCCATAGGGAAAGAACCTGTCCAATCCTCAACGTTCCTATCCGGAGAAAGGTTACGGATGGATCGTGGTCAGTGACGTGCGTGTGATCCCGGGCGTCGGGTTGTCGTGAATCGCCTCCCCGACGGCGACGCCGATCGCGAAGACGACGGTGGCGGCGAAGACCACGAGCGCCCAGCGCGTCCAGCCGCTCATGAGGCGTAGTCGGACGCGCCGCGCTGGTAGGCGTAGAAGGCGGCGGCGAGGACGAGCGACAGGTCGCGCGGCCAGCCGGGCCCGGGAGCGCGGTCGGCGACGGCCTGGCGGGCCCACGCGTCGGCGTCCCGGTACGCGTCGGCGAGCTCGGCGAGCGTGAACGTCCCTCCGACGCGGCGGCGGAGCTCGTCGTTCACGGTCCCGACCTGGTCGAGGAGGCGGCGATAGCGAGCGCGGTCGCCACGTTCGGCCTCGAGCTGCGCGTGGCCCTCGGCCCACTCGTGGCGGACGAGCTCGAGCGCGGTCGTCATGGGCGCTCTTCCGTGCAGCAGCGATCCGGCCAGCGTGGAATCACTTCCTCGAGGATACGTTCGCCGAGCTCGTATCCCGGCTGCGCGAGGGCGAAGGCGGCGTGCGCGTGCAGGCACTTGAGGGAGCCCCTGCGGTCACCGGCGCCGCCGACGCCGAGGTCGAGCGATGCGCCGCCGTCGCGCCCGGTCTCGCCCCCGGCGAGCCCGCGGCGGATGCCTCGCTGCTCGTCGTCGGCCCGGGCTCGGCTCTCGGCAAGGGCCGGCTCGGCCTCGGCGCGCGCAGTCCAGCGCTCGACGCCGCCGGCCGCCTCGAGCCGCGAGAGCGCGGCGACGAGGTGTCGGCAGGTGACGTAGTACGTCGTCGGGACCGGCTCCCCCTCCGGCGAGTACGGATGCTGCTCGGTGATCGCGGGGCGGCCGAACGGGCACCGGACGGCGACGCGACGGAATGCGCGCGGCTCGCGACCGAGCTGAAGGGCGACGACGGCGCGGTCTGCGTCAGCGTCCATGCGGCTGCAGGCTAGCCCGCAGCCGCTGTCGCCACTCGTCGATGCCCTTGACGATGAAGAGGTGCTCGCCTTTGTGGACGTAGCCGAGCGCGCGCGCCTCGCGCGCGAGCGTGGCGACCGACGTCGACGAGCCGAGACGCTGCTTCAGGCTCGCCTGCTCGTGCTCGAGCCGGCGAACAACCGCCTGCCGCTGGGAGAGCTGCGACTTCGCGTTCATGTATGCGCTCAGCGGGCGGTAGTACAGCAGCGCGACGAGGACGAGCGCCCCGACGGCGAGCCAGCGGCGAAGGGTCATACGAGGGACGGCCATCTGCGCGGTGTTCTCCACCGCGCACGCGGACTCCTCTAGGCGATGTCCACCTTGATCACGTTCGTCGAGCCCGGGATGTTCACCGCGGTGCCGGCCGTGATGACGACGCGGTCGCCGGTCTCGACGAGGCCGGCCGAGCGCGCGGCGTCGATCGACGAGCGCCACAGGTCCTCGACGTCGGGGCTCTCCGCGATGAGCAGCGGCGTCACGCCCCACTCGAGCGCGAGCTGGCGCATCGCCCAGTCCATGTGCGTCAGCGCGACGATCGGCCGCCGCGGACGGAGCCGCGCGACCGCGTTCGCGGTGCGGCCGGTGAACGTCGGCACGAGGATGGCTGCCGCACGCAGTGCCTCCGCCAGGTCGCACGCCGCATTCGACATCGCCGCACCGATCGTCGGGTTGTCCGCCGCCTCCGGCAGCTCGTGCCGGTAGTCCATGCTCGGCTCGACCGCGCGCGCGATGCGATCCATGTAGGCGACCGCCTCGACCGGGTACTCCCCGACCGCGGTCTCGCCGGACAGCATGACCGCGGACGTCCCGTCGAGGATCGCGTTGGCGACATCGCTCGCCTCCGCGCGTGTCGGCTCGGGCGAGTGGATCATCGACTCGAGCATCTGCGTCGCCGTGATGACCGGCTTCCCGCGCTCGAGGGCAGCCGCGATGATCCGCTTCTGTAGGAGCGGCACGAGCGCCGCGCCGATCTCGACGCCGAGATCCCCGCGGGCGACCATGACCGCGTCCGTCTCGGCGAGCACGTCGTCGAGGACGTCGACCGCCTCCGCCTTCTCGATCTTCGCGATCACGTGCGCATGCGATCCGGCCTGCTCGATGAGCGCGCGCAGGTCGCGCACGTCGGACGCCGAGCGGACGAACGAGAGTGCGATGAAGTCGACGTTCGTCTGGAGCGCGAACTCGAGGTCGGCGGCGTCCTTGCGCGTGATCGACGGAATCGGGATCGGGACGCCCGGCAGGTTGACGCCCTTGTGCGAGCTCACAGGCCCGCCGACGAGAACCGCGCAGTGCGCGCGGCCGCCGGAGACCTCGTTGACGCGCAGCCGCACGTGGCCGTCGTCGATGAGGACGTCGTGGCCCGGCTGGAGCACCTCGCTGATCACCGCGGGCGCGACCGGCAGGTCGCCGTTGCTCGCCGCGTCCTCCGCGCAGATGACGATGCTCTCGCCCTTCGTCAGCACGATCGGCTCGGCGAGGTCGCCGATGCGCAGCTTCGGCCCCTGCAGGTCGGCGATGAGCGCGATCGGGCGGCCGATGTCGGCCGCGATCTCGCGCACGAGCCACGCGCGCTCGGCGTGCTCCTCGTGCTTGCCGTGCGACAGGTTCAGTCGAACGGCGTCGACGCCGGCCAGGATCATCTCGCGCAGCCGGTCGGTCGTCGCCGATGCCGGTCCAAGCGTCGCGACGATCTTCGTGCGGCGCGCCTCAACCATGCGTCTCAGAGTACGTGACGCGCGCGCGGAAACGCCGTCCAACCCGGATAACGCGCGTCGGATCCGAGTTCTTCTTCGAGACGCAGGAGTTGGTTGTACTTGGCGACGCGATCCGTGCGCGCAGGCGCACCGGTCTTGATCTGACCCGTTCCGAGCGCGACCGCCAGGTCGGCGATGGTCGCGTCCTCCGTCTCGCCCGAGCGGTGCGACATCACCGCGCTGTAACCGTTCTGTTGCGCGAGCTTCACCGCGGCGATCGTCTCGGTCAGCGTGCCGATCTGGTTCACCTTCACGAGGATCGAGTTCGCCACGCCGCGATCGATCCCGAGCTGGAGACGCTCCGGATTCGTGACGAAGACGTCGTCGCCGACGAGCTGGATGCGGTCGCCGAGCTTCTCGGTCGTGGCGCGCCACCCGTCCCAGTCGTCCTCGGCGTTGCCGTCCTCGATGGACACGATCGGGACGCGCTCGACGAGGCTCGCCCAGAAGTCGGCCATCTCCTCCGGCGAGGCCTCGCGCCCCTCGAAGCGGTAGACGCCGTCGGAGAAGAGCTCGCTCGACGCCGGGTCGAGCGCGATCGCCACCTTGTCGTGATGACCCACCCGCTCGGCGGCGCTGAGGATCGCGTCGATCGCCGCCTCGCTCGACGGCAGGTCGGGCGCGAAGCCGCCCTCGTCGCCGACCGCGGTCGCCAGCCCCTCCTCCTTCAGCACCTTCGCGAGCGCGTGATAGGTCTCCGTGCCGATCTGCAGCGCCTCGGCGAACGACGCTGCGCCGACCGGCACGACCATGAACTCCTGCAGGTCGATCGAGTTGGCCGCGTGCACACCGCCGTTGATGACGTTCATCATCGGGACGGGGAGCGTCGTCGCGCCCTCGCCGCCGAGGTGGCGGAAGAGCGAGACGCCGGCGTCGGCAGCGGCAGCCTTCGCCGCGGCGAGCGACACCGCGAGGATGGCGTTCGCGCCGAGGCGACCCTTGTTCGGCGTCCCGTCGAGCTCGATGAGCGTGCGGTCGAGCGTCTCCTGCTCGTCCGCGTCGAGACCGCGAACCGCACCGGCGATCTCGCCGTTCACGTTCGCGACCGCCTTCGTCACGGCCTTGCCGCCATACGCCGCACCGCCGTCGCGGAGCTCGACCGCCTCGTGCACGCCGGTGGATGCGCCGGAGGGAACGGCGGCGCGCCCGACGGCGCCGGACTCGAGCGTGACGTCGGCCTCGACCGTCGGGTTCCCGCGCGAGTCGAGGATCTGGCGCGCGCGGACTTCGGTGATACGGCTCATCGGGTGGTCTCCTTCGCGAGGTCGAAATACCGGTCTTGCTGCTCGAGCGAGAGCTCGCTCCAATTCTCGCCACGCTCGGCCGCGAGCGCCTCCGCAGTTGTTACGCGCTCGCGGAAGCGCTGCGCGGCGCGTCGCAGCTCGAGCTCCGGGTCGGCGTCGATCTTGCGGGCGACGTTGACGGCCGCGAAGAGGACGTCCCCGAGCTCGTCCGGCGCAAGGTCCTCCTTCAGCTCGCGCAGCTCGTCCTCGAGGTCGGCGACGGCGCCGTCGACGTCGGGATACTCGAAGCCGACGTGCTTCGCGCGCTGCTGGATCTTCCGCGCGTACAACAGCGCAGGGAGCGACTCGGGCACGTCATGGAAGATGCCCTCGCGACCTTCGTCCTCGCGCTTGATCCGCTCCCAGTTCCGGCGCACGGCGCCGGAACTAGCGAGAACGACATCGCCGAACACATGAGGGTGCCGACGCACGAGCTTGTCGTAGACAGCGCGGGCCACGGCTTCGAGATCGCCGCTGCCCTTCTCCTGCAGCAGCAACGACAGGAAGTAGACCTGGAAGAGGAGGTCGCCGAGCTCGTCGAGGAGCTTCGCGTCGTCGTCTGCGAGCGCGGCGTCCGCGACCTCGTACGCCTCTTCGACGGTGTGCGGCACGATCGTGCGCGCGGTCTGTTCGCGATCCCACGGGCATTCCCGGCGCAGCCGCTCCGTCAGCTGCTGCAGCTCGAGAAGGGCTCCGGCGAGGTCAGCCAGTTGTGGCGGTGGCGGTGCTCGTCGACGACGTCGGCGTCGGCGTGTAGCCGGACGCATACGTGACCTTCTTCGCGTACTCGGTCTTCACGCCGGCGAGCCACTTGTTCATCGCATCGCTCTTCTTCTGCTGGAGGAGCGTGCTCTGGATCGACTGGCGGACGCTCGCGAGCGGTGTCGTCTTCGCCGGCTTCACGGCCGACAGCGCCTGGATGATGTGCCATCCGTACTGCGTGTGCACCGGCGGCGAGGTCTCGCCGGTCTTGAGCGCGAACGCTTCCTTGTCGAACGGCGGGACCGTCTGGCCCTTCGTGATCGTCAGCTTGCCGCCGACCTTCGCCGAGCTCGGGTCCTTCGAATACTTCTTGGCCAGTGCCGCGAAGCTCGCGCCGCCCTTGAGCTGCGTCTCGAGCTGCTGCGCGAGCGACTTGCTGTTCACGAGGATGTGACGCACGTCGCGCGACGCCGCCTGTGTGTACGACGACTGGTGCGTGGTGTAGTACGCCTGCACCTGCGCCGGCGTGACCTTGACGTTCTTCGTCACCTTGGCGTAGATCGCCTGGCTGAGAAGCTGCGAGTGCCACTCGAGCCGGTAGATGTCGAGCGTCAGGCCCTGCGCCGCGAGGCCCTTCTCGAATTTCGCCTCGTTCCCACCGAAGTACTGCTTTCGGACCTTGGTGATCTGCTTCTCGACCTGCGCGTCCGTGACATTGACACCAAGGCTCGCGCCCTTCTGTGTCAGCTCGTCGAGCTGCACGAGGAACGCCAGCACGCGGTCCTGGACCTGCTTGTACGCGGTCGTCCCCGCCTTCGGCGCCGTCTGGTGGTTGACCTTGTCGACCTTCGCGGTCGCGTCGATCAGGCTGTTGAACTGGGCCTTCGTGATCGTGTCGCTGCCGACGAGCGCGACCGCGTCCGTCGGAACGGACTTCGAGCCGCCGCCGCAGGCCGCGAGCGCACCGGCGAGCACAACGAGTGAGAGAACGATGAAAAGGCGCTTGGTCATGGAAGCGCGGGCTCAGGCCGCCCGACGGGCATCCAAGATAGCATCGACCAGGCGCAGGGCCTGGGGGAAACCGTCATCGCCGCGAAGGCTCACTTCTCGGTTCCCTACGGTGTAGACGGCGGTGTGGATTCGGTCGCGGAGGTCCTGCAGCTCCTTCGACCCGAGGACGAGCCGGCCGACGGTCGCCTTGCCTCCCCGGAAGACGAGGTAGTCGGCGCCGAGCTGCGCGAGCTTGATCTTCACCTCCTGGATCGCGAGCAGGTGCTCCACCGGCTCCGGCAGCGGGCCGTACCGGTCCTCGAGTGCCGCCGAGAGCTCGCGCAGCTCGTCTTCGGTCTCGGCGAGCGCGAGGCGGCGGTGGATGTCGATGCGGAGCGCCTCCGAGCCGACGTACTGCTGCGGGACGTAGGCGTCGATGCGCGCGTCGACGCGCACGGGGCGGGCGGCGACCCGGCGCTGCCCCTGCAGCTCGGCGACGGCCTCGTTCAGGAGCTCGACGTAGAGCTCGAAGCCGACGGCGGCGACGTGGCCCGACTGCTCGGCTCCGAGCAGCTCGCCGGCGCCGCGGATCTCGAGATCGCGCATCGCGATGGCGAAGCCGGCGCCGAGCTCGGTGTGGTCGGCGAGCGTCGCGAGGCGTGCGCGCGCCTCACCCGTCAGGTCCTGTGCATCCGGATAGAAGAGGTATGCGTACGCCGTCTCGTCCGAGCGGCCGACGCGGCCGCGGATCTGGTAGAGCTGCGCGAGCCCGAGCATGTCGGCACGCTCGACGATGAGCGTGTTCGCCTGCGGGATGTCGAGGCCCGACTCAATGATCGTCGTCGAGACGAGCACGTCGGCATCGCCGCGCAGGAACGTGTGCATCTTCTCCTCGAGCTCCTTTTCGCGCATCTGTCCGTGCGCGACGAGGAAGCGCAAGTTCGGACTGAGCTGCCGCAGCTTCTCGGCCGCC
>DASXLN010000193.1:0-5389 GCA_036496165.1 Gaiellaceae bacterium
CGGCTTCTTCGCCTTCAAGAAGTGGAAGGCAACCGAGAACGGCCGTCGGATCTTCGACCGGATGCTCCTCAAGGTCCCGATGCGCATCGGCGACACCGTCCGCAAGGTGACGATGGCGCGGTTCTCGCGCACGCTGTCGACGCTCGTCGCCGCCGGCGTGGACATCATCAAGGCGCTCGAGATCACCGGGCAGACCGCCGGCAACTGGGTGGTCGAGGAGGCGCTCGCCGGGGTGCGCGTCAAAGTGCACGAGGGCGTCCCGATCGCGCAGCCGCTCATCGAGAACCCCGTGTTCCCGCCGATGGTCAGTCAGATGGTGAAGATCGGCGAGGAGACGGGCGAGCTGGAGAAGATGCTGACGAAGATCGCCGACTTCTACGAGGAGGAGGTCGACGCCTCGGTCGCGTCGCTCACCTCGATCATCGAGCCCCTGATGATGATCGGCGTCGGCATCATGGTCGGCATCATCCTCATCGCCATGTACCTGCCGATGTTCAAGATGCTCCACCTCGTCAGCGGCACCAGCTAGTAAGCTCGTCGGTATGAAGGGCGCCGACAAGCAGAAGAAGCTGACGAAGAAGGCTCCGCAGAAGACGCTGAAGGAAAAGCGCGCCGACAAGCGCGCGAACGAAAAGCGCTCCGTCTAGCGGGCTCTCCGGATCAGGTACCGCGCCGCGGCAGCGAACGCGAGCGCACCGAGCACGGCGGCGAGGATGATCTCGCGGTCGTGGGCGTTCCGCTGGGCCGGTGTCGTCACGTGCGCAGGGGCGGTGACGTCGACACCCGCGGCGGCCGCGAGCCTCTTCACTGCGACTTCCGCCGCTGTCAGCAGCGCTGACGGGCTCGGCCCCGTCGGGATCCTCCCGAGGAGCGCGTCCTCGGCCGTCGTCGAGTGCTTCGGCCAGTTGAACGCGAGCCCGTTCGGCATGACGACGAGGAGCCGCTGCTTGTAGACGAACGAGAGCTCGAGGCCGAGGAACTTGACGTACGTGCGCGGCTTCCGCCAGAGCGACGTGACCGAGCCCATGTCGTAGTCGCTCCAGATGACCGCGACGCGAATCTTGAAGCCCGCCTTGTTCGCGGCCGCGACGAGCGCGGTGAACTCGGCCGCCTGCTTCGGCGGGAACTTCGCGTCGTAGGGAAGGAAGATCTTCGACCCGAGGAGATAGTCGCTTGCGGGGTCGCCGTCGGCGCGCGCGAGCGGCGTCGCCGAGAGCGCGACGGCAAAGGCTGCGACGAGCGCGGTCGCCCTCATCCGGCCTTCGCGAGCGCCTGCACCGCCGTGGTCGCGGACGTGAGGAGACCGGCACCGCCGCGCTGCGCTTTCAGCCTCGCGAGGATGGCATACGCCGCCTTCGACGAATGCCTTTGCCAGTTGAAGCCAAAGCCGTTCGGCATGACGACGAGCAGCCGCTGCTTGTACACGAACGAGAGCTCCGCGCCGAGGAAGCGCGCGTACGTCTGCGGCTTGCGCCACAGGACGGTGACCGAGCCGAGATCGTACGAGCTCGAGATCACGGCGACGCGGATCGCGTAGCCGCTCTTGTTCGCCGCTACGACGGCCTTCCGCAGCGCCTGTTCCTGCTGCGGATACGGCGCGAGCTCGTACGAGAGGAACACCCTCTGCACGAGGAGGTAGTCGCTCGCGGGATCTCCGTCGGCGCGCGCGAACGATGCCGTCGAGAGCGCGACGAGGCAGGCGGCGGCGACGGCGAGCGTCCTCACCCCTGCGCGTGGTCGACGACGACGACGTCGAACGCGGCCGCTCCCTGCGGCTGGATCTCGAACGTGAGGCCCCACCGTCCAACCATTACCAGCGCTTCGGACGAATGCTCGTACAGGCCGGGGGAAGCCTCGGCCAGCCGGTACGCCTGTGTCGGCATCTCCATGTCGAGCATGGAGAAGGTCGCGATCACCGTGGCGCCGCGCACGGGCGCGCCCTTGCGCGTGATCCGGACGGCGAACATGTCGGGAACGGCGACCTTGTTCGGCGTGACGTGCACCTCCACGCGGTACCCGTTTCGCTCGACGGCCTTCGTCACGGGGCCCGGGCCGACGGTGGCCGAAGGAGCGCCGAGGCTCGCGAGCGCCTTCGGTGGGGGCGGCAGGCTCGAGAGGACCGCGGCGGCGACGACGGCGGAGGTGACGAGCACGATCTCGGCCGCGACCGTTTGCCAGAGGAGGACGGCGGCCCGGCGCGTCCGCACGAGGTTCACCGAGGCGACGAGCATCGCCGCGAGCAGGAGCCCGGCCTTGAGGAGGATCACCTTTCCGTAGCTCGTGCTCGTGAGTGCGCCGAGCGTGGGGAGGTGGACGACGGCGGCGCCGATGCCGGAGCCGAGGAGCACCATGACCGAGACGAGTGCGACGTTCGAGAAGCGCGCGAGCGCGCGGCCGAGCGCACGGCGGCCGAGGACGGCCAGGCCGATCAAGCCTCCGAGCCAGACGGACCCGGCGACGAGGTGCGCCCAGTCGAGGACGAGGGACGCGGCGCGCGGCGGGGTCTGCGCGGCGTGGCCGGCGGCGCCGGGCACGAGCAGGACGGCGCCCGCGGCGAGGAGCGCGCCCCAGAGCGAGAGCAGGCCGGCGACCGAACGGCGCGCCCGCCCCGACGGGTCGAGCCAGATGGCGGCGGCAGCTGCGAGGGCGAACAGCGCAAGGAGCTCCTCCAGGCGCAGGTAGCCGCGCCCGAACGCGGAGACACTCATCAGCGGGACGAGCGCCCCGACCGACCAGAACGAGCGCAACGCGAATTGCGCGGTCGCGAGCAGGACGTAGACCGGCGTCGCCACGAGCGCGACCGCGACGCTGACGGCGAATGCGAAGGTCACCCGCCGGAGGCCGTCGCCGAGCGGGCGCGCGATCACCGCCCGCAGGACGAAGAGCCCGATGGCGCTCATGACCGACAGGAAGGTCAGCCACCGGAACGCGACGAGCCCCGGCGTGACCGCCGTCTCCGACAGCGACGGGATGACGAACTGCGGCGGCGGGCCGGGGTTCGGGCCGACCTCGAAGGTGAACGCGCCGCGAACCGGATGCCCGTCGGCCGAGATCGCGCGCCAGAACACGAGATACGAGCCCTCCGGCACGCGGCGAAGCGGGGCGTCGAGCTCGTACGCGTTCGACGACGAGCGGTGCACCGCCCCGTCGACCTCCTGGTGGCCGTCGGCGTCGGTGACCGAGACGACGGCGAACCGCGGCTCGACCACCTCGTCGTAGATCAGACGCAGCTCGCGGGGCGGCGTGTTCACCTCCGCGCTCGCGGCGGGGAAGGTCTTGAGCAGCGCGGCGTGCGCCCATGCCGTCGCGGGCGCGGCGAGCGTCGCCGCGGTTACGACCCCGATGGCGAGCGCGCGCCTCACCGCACCGCGAGGGTGAAGGGCGCGACGCGCTCCTTCCCGTCGATGTACGTGAGGAGGAACAGCCGCCAGGTTCCCGGTGCAGGCACGAGCACGCCAACCTTCAGCTTGCCGGGCTTGCTCGTGACGCCCGTGACGCTGGCGCCGCCGAGCTTCGTGCCGCAGTTCGTCGCCCCGGGCGGGCACACGTGCGTGTGGAAGTAGTCGAGGCTGCCCTTGCGGATGAAGATCGCGTGTGCGAGCGCGCCGCGCCAGAGCGAGAACGCCGCCGGCTTGCCGCCGGGTCCGGTGACGTCGAAGGTCAGGAACGCGGGCTCGATCGCGCGGAGTCTGGGCTTCGCGTCGAGCGTGAAGCGGTAGCCGTCGACGACGGTCGTGCGCGAGAACGGCGGCACTGGATGGAGGTCGGGCTTGCCGCCGACCGTCACCCATTCGAACAGCTGGAAATTGAACGGCGACGTCGGTCCCGTCTGTTGCGGGTACGCGTCGATGACGATGCGATAGCGTCCGGGCGCCGGGAACACGACGGGTTGCGTGATGTGCCCGTGCGCATGAATGTCGGTGTCCTCGTACAGCACGTGGCTGTCGTCGCTGCGGACGATCACGAGGTCGACGCCGTTGTGCGGGCCGCTCCCGTGCTTGTACCGTGTCAACGGCTCCCCGTTCGGCTGCGCGATCGTGAACGAGAGGAGCGCCGGCTTCCCGGCCTGGATGCCGGAGGTCGGGCCGAAGCCGGTGACTTCGTACCGGTGCGCAGGCTGGACCGCGATCGTCGGCGCGCTCGAGCCGCCGCTCCCTCCGCAGCCGGCGAGGACGCCGACGAGCGCGATAGCCTCGACGAGGTGCCTGTACCGACGCCCATCGGCCCCGGTCCGCGCTATCAGCCGCGCCCGGCGATGCACGCGCCGTGCGCAGTTCCCGGCGCGCCGGCGAAGCGCGTCCACCTCGAGCTCTTTGCGAACGGCTTCGCGATCGTCATCCCCGCGCGCATCGGCGTGCGTGGACCGCACTGCCGCGCGCACGAGTGGACGACGGAGCCGACCGGCGTCGTGCACTTCGACCGGGCCGCGCGGCTCGGCGATCTCTTCGCGGTGTGGGGCATGCCGCTCGCGGGGCGGCGGCTGTTGAGCTTCCACGGTGCTGTCTCCCTCTTTCGAAATGGCCTGCGCGTGCGCGGCGACCCGCGCGATGTGACGCTGCGTGACGGCGACGAGCTCGTCCTCGAGACCGGCCCGTTCATCCCCCCGCACCGGAGTTTTCTCTTTCCGCCTCACTGAGGTCCTGGAGTCCCCTGCAGGAGGACGACGACGAGGACGACGGCGGCCGCGCCCGCGGCGAGCGCGATGAGTGCGGCGAGGAAACGGACGTTCACGCCGGCTCCCCGTCGAGCAGCGGCCGGAAGACGCTGCCGGCGAGCGCGCCGATGCCGGCGGCGATCACGACCACCTCGAGGATCCGCGCGAGGAGGTTCGGGAGCGCGTTGAGTGCAATAGCGTGGGTGAGAAGAGGCAGCATCGTCAGCCCCTCGTACAGCGCGCCGAAGCCGACGAAGAACGCGGTGAAGACGCGCGTTCCCGCGCTCCGCCGCGTCAGGCCGAACAGGAGCAGGACGCCGACGAGGCACGTGACCGCGACCTCGATCCAGCCGACGACGGGGACGGTCGGGCGACCGTAGAGCTCGCGTCCGACGCGGAGCGCCCACACGGCGGCGGTCGCCGCGAGGGCCAGCACGACGAGGGTGCCCGCCGAGCGTGTCGCTGCGAGCGCGGCGACGAGCGCGAGGACGACGGGAACTGCGATCCACGCGAACGTCGTCCCGGGCGCGGTGTAGTCGAGGACCCCGCGCAGGGTGTGCGGCCGACCGTCGACGACGAGCGGAACCGACCACGGGCCTGCCGAGCCGGCCGCGCGAGCCACCGTCTCGAGCGTGTGCAGCCGGTGCTCGTGCCAGAGGTAGGAATGGCCTCCCGTCAGCCGGTGCCAGCGGGGCGGCCGCCCGGTCGCCGACGGGCGCAGGTCGGTTCGGTCGA
>DASXLN010000194.1:0-2485 GCA_036496165.1 Gaiellaceae bacterium
CTCGCCTCCCCGTACGACGCCACCGTCCGCGCGGTGCACGTCGGCGAAGGCGACCGCGTCGCCGGCGGCACCCTCCTCGTGGAGCTGGAGGAGTAGCTAATGTCCGCGCCATGGCCGAGACAGTGAAGGACTTCTTCGCGGGGCTTCCCGCGCGCGCCGACTCGTCGAAGACGGCGGGCATGACCAACTCGTACTGCTTCGAGATCGAGGGCGCCGGCGAATGGACGGTCGACGTCGACGACGGCACCGTCACGGTGAAGGAAGGCGGCGGCGACGCCGACGTCACCATCGCCACGTCGCAGGAGACCTTCGAGAAGATCATCGCGGGCGAGCAGAACCCCACGAGCGCCTACATGACCGGCAAGCTGAAGGTCAAGGGCGACATGGGCGCAGCGATGAAGCTCCAGAAGCTCTTCTAACCCGCCCGTGGGGGTCGCCGTCGACATCGCGCTGCCCGAGCAGACGCGGGCGGACGCGGTCGCGTTCATCGTCGCGCAGCCGCTCGAGGGCCTCGACCCGAGGCTCACGGGCGTCGCGGAGAGCGGCGAGCTCCGCGGCGAGCGCGGCGAGGCGCTCCTGCTCCATCGCGACGGCGAGCGCGTCGTCGCCGCAGGCGTCGGCACGCTGGACGAGGTGGACCGGGACGCGCTGCGCGCCGCCGGCGCCGCAGCCGCGGCCGAGCTCTTCCGTGTCGGCGGAACGCTCGTCTGGGTGCTCGACGAGCGGCTGCCCGTGCCGCTCCCAGAACAGGCGGCCGCGCTCGTCGAGGGGACGATCATCGGCGGGTATTCGCCCGGCCGCTGGAAGACCCAGGAGGATGGGCGCCCGAAGCAGATCGAGCGCATCGTCATCGGCCACTTCGACACCGAGGAGCTGCGCGAGGCGGCCGGCCGTGCCGCGCTGCTGGCGGAACGGACGAATCGCGCGCGCGACCTCGCGAACATGCCGCCGAACGAGCTCTATCCGGTGACGTTCGCGGAACAGGCGGCGACGCTCGCCGACGAGCACGAGCATCTGAGCGCGACCGCGCTCGGGCCGAAGGAGATGGAGGACCTCGGCATGGGCGCTCTCTTGGCCGTCGGCCAGGGCTCGCACAACGAGCCGCGCCTCATCGTCCTCCGGTACGAGCCTCCGCAGGTGACACGGCCGGACGTCGTCCTCGGCCTCGTCGGCAAGGCGATCACCTTCGACGCGGGCGGCATCTCGATCAAGCCGGCAAGCGGCATGGACGCGATGAAGGGCGACATGGCGGGCGGCGCGGGAACGTTGCACGGCATCGGCGCGATCGCCGGGCTCGGCCTTCCCGTCCGCGCGATCGCGGTCATCGCAGCGGCGGAGAACCTGCCGAGCGGGCATGCGTTCAGGCCGGGAGACATCCTTCGCGCCGCGAACGGCAAGACGATCGAGATCATCAACACGGACGCAGAGGGACGGCTCGTCCTCGCCGACGCGCTCTGGTACGCGCGGCGCGAGGGCGCGACGCACGTCATCGACCTCGCGACGCTCACGGGCGCGATGTCGATCGCGCTCGGCGACCTGTACGCAGGCTTCTTCGCGAACGACGACGAGTGGCGCGACCGGATCGTCGCCGCGGGCGACCGCAGCGGCGACCTGACGTGGCCCTTCCCGCTCCATCCCCGCTACCGCCGCTACGTCGACTCGGCGTACGCGGACATGAAGAACGGCTCGACGCTGCGCGAGGCGAGCCCGGCGCTCGCCGCTGAGTTCCTGCAGGAGTTCGCCGGCGAGGGCCCGTGGGCGCACGTCGACATGGCAGGCCCCGGCTTCATCGACCGCTCGCGCGGCGACTACCTCCGCGTGCCCGGCGGTACCGGCTACGGCGTCCGGCTCATCGCCGAGCTCGCCGCGAGCCTCGCGTGAACTTCGAGCTGACGTCCGAGCAGCAGCTGCTGCGGGACACGGTTCGCGAGTTTGCACTGACGCGGGTCGCACCCGTCGCCGCGGAGCTCGACCGCGAGTCGCGGTTCCCGTACGAGCTCGTCGCCGAGATGGCCGAGCTCGGGCTCATGGGCATCCCGATCGCGGAGGAATACGGTGGCGCGGGCGCAGACACCGTCTCGTACGCGATCGCGATCGAGGAGTTGACGCGCATCGATTCGTCGGTGGCGATCACCGTCGCGGCGCACACGTCGCTCGGGACGATGCCGATCTACCTGTTCGGGTCGGAGGCGCAGAAGCAGGAGTGGGTTCCGCGGCTCGCGTCGGGCGAGGCGCTCGCGGCATTCGGGCTGACCGAGTCGAACGCGGGCTCGGACGCCGGCGCGACGAGCACGCGCGCGGAGCTGCGCGACGGGCAGTGGGTCATGAACGGCGCGAAGATGTTCATCACCAACGCCGGCACCGACATCACCGCCTGCGTGACGATCACGGCGAGAACCGGGGACGACGAGATCTCGAACATCATCGTCCCGAACGGGACGCCCGGCTACGAGATCTCGGCGCCGATGCACAAGCTCGGCTGGCA
>DASXLN010000195.1:0-1633 GCA_036496165.1 Gaiellaceae bacterium
TGTGCAGCGAGATGCCGTTGACGATCGCGCCCATCGCGTGCTCGCGGATACCGAACGCGATGTTGCGGCCCGTCCAGTCGGCGGAGAAGATCCCGCTCCCGGTGAACTCCGTGTACGTCGACTCGACGAGGTCGGCGGCGCCGCCGATCATCGTCGGCACGGCGTCCTTGAACGCCTGCATGACCTGCTTGCCGGCAGCGCGCGTAGCGAGCTCTTCGCTCGGCGCGAACTCCGGCAGCGCCCACTTGCCGATGCGGCGTTGCCACGCCGCGTCCCACGTCTCGCGCGCGTCGGGGAACGCCTGCGACCACGCTGCGAGCTCGGCGTTCCACGCGTCCTCGAGCTCCTGACCGCGCGCGACGCCGTTCATATGCTCGTACACCTCGGGCGGGACGACGAACTGCTGGTCGGGGTCCCAGCCGAGCACCTCCTTGGTCGCGCGCACCTCGGCCTCGCCGAGCGGGCTGCCATGCGACTTCGCGGTGTCCATCGCGTGCGGCGCCGGGTAGGCGATGTGCGAGCGGACGATGATCATCGACGGCTTGTCTTCGACCGACTGGGCGGCGGCGATCGCTGCGCGCAGCGCGTCGAGGTCGTTGACGTCGGCGACGCGCTGCACGGGCCAGCCCTGCGCCTCGAAGCGCGCGTGCTTGTCCTCCTGCATGAATGAGATCGACGTCGTGCCGTCGAGCGTGATGTGGTTGTCGTCGTAGAAGTAGACGAGCTTGCCGAGCGCGTTCTGGCCGGCGATCGAGCCCGCCTCGTACGACACGCCCTCCATCAGGTCGCCGTCGGAGCAGATCACGTACGTCCGGTGGTCGACGATGTTGTGGTGCGGCCGGTTGAACGTGCCCGCCAGGAAGCGCTCGGCGATCCCCAGGCCGACGCCGTTCGCGAACCCCTGGCCGAGCGGCCCCGTCGTCACCTCGACCCCTTCGGTGTGCCGGAACTCGGGGTGGCCCGGCGTCTTCGACTGCCACTGCCGGAAGTGCTTCAGATCGTCGAGCGAGAGGTTGTAGCCCGCGAGGTGCAGCGCCGAGTACTGGAGGATGCAGGCATGCCCGGCACTGAGGACGAACCGGTCGCGGTTCGGCCAGTGCGGGTTGGCCGGGTTGCCGCGCAGCACCTCCTTGTAGAGGAGGTACGCAAGCGGCGCGAGCGCCATGGCGGTGCCGGGGTGGCCCGCGTTCGCCTGCTGGACCGCGTCCATCGACAGCGTGCGGATCGTGTCGATCGAGAGCTGCTCGACGTCCTTGGCCACGGTTCCTCCTCGCGGTAGCTGGCTTCCCCGCGAGCGTACCGCCTACGCGACGGTCGCCACGCCGGTACGGATCTCCTGCGTCAGCTCGTTCACCTCTTCGTCATCGAGGCCCGTCGCCGCGGCGGCGATCGTCGCGCCGCCGCGCAGGAACCGGAAGAGCGCCCGGTCGTCGTGGAAGTCGCCCTCGAGCGATGTCCCGTCGTGGCCGGCGGCGTCGCCGAAGTACCGGAACGTCTTCCCGAACTCCTCGGAGAAAAAGGCCGAGACGTGGTCGAAGCGGGCGTCCTCGCCGGCGAGGATGCGCCCGAGCGTCGTACCGGCATACGCGGCGTTCGACCAGTGCTCGATCCGGCGGTGCTTGCCGTAGAGCGG
>DASXLN010000196.1:0-3126 GCA_036496165.1 Gaiellaceae bacterium
GGGCCAGGAGGACCACCGCCGGCACGAGCGCGGTGATCATCCCGAGGAGGATCGCGACGGGCACCGTGCGGCCGAGCATCGCGCCGAGGAGCAACGCGAGCTTCACGTCGCCCATGCCCATCCCGGCCGGATAGACGAGCGCTGCGAGGAGGAGGAAGCCGGAGGCGCCGAACGCCGCGATCGCCCACTCCGGGCTCGGCTTCAGCGCCGTCTGCGCGGCGAGCACGATTGCCGCTGCGGGGACGACGATCCGGTTCGGGATGATCCGATGCTCGAGGTCGGTCGCCGAGACCGCGACGAGCGCGAGACAGAAGAACGATGCGACGAGCGACTCGCCGTGGAAGCCGAACTTCCACACGCAGGCGGCGACGAGGAGCGCGGCCGTCAGCTCGACCGCCGGGTAGCGCAGCGGGATCCGCTCGTCGCACGAGCGGCAACGGCCGCGCAACACCGCGTACGAGAGCAGCGGCACGTTCTCGAACCACGACAGCTCGTGGCCGCACGTCATGCAGGCGGATCCGGGGCTGACGACCGATCGCCGAAGCGGAACGCGCGCGGCGACGACGTTGAGGAACGAGCCGAGTGCGAGTCCGGGGGCGAATGCGAGCGCGGCGAGCGTCACGTCAGTTCGACCCCGCCAGACGGTCGGCGGTCCCCGCGTACGGGGAGGCGTCCTGCGGCTCGCCCTTCGGTGCGCGGTAGTGCTTGTCCTTGTTCGCCGCGAGTGTGAGCTTGATCAGCGGGGCGCCGGTGTCGACGAGCCTCGTGCCGGGTGGCGGCGACTGACTGACGACGACGTTCGCCGAATAGCCCCGCAGACCGCCCGCGAGCTTCCAGGCGAAGCCCGCATCCTGGAGCTGGCCCTTCGCGAAGACGTAGGCCTCGTTCCGCAGGTCGGGGACGACAAGCGTGAGCGGCGTCGACGGCAGCCGGCTCTGGGCGGTCGGCACGACCGCGAGGCGCCGCGAGGCGGCGAAGCTGATCGCAGTCATCGCCAGTGCGACGAAGACTGCGGCGGTGAACAGGAGCCGGCGCATGCTCTTCTTTTCGGCAGATCTCAGCCGCGGCTGAAGAGGACCACGGGGGCCTGGGGGGCGGGCTGGACGACGGAGAAGACCCGCCCGCCGGCAGCTGGCGCCGCCGCCGCGACATCGGGGGAGGCGACGAACGCCGGCGTCCGAACGGCGTCCGTGGCGGTGTCGTTCCAGGTGAAGGCGGTGCCCGCGAACGCCTGGAACCAGGGCTCCTGCTGCGGCCACGCGGTTGCCGGCTGGAGCTGGAGATGGAGGTGCGGGCCGGTCGCCTCGCCGGTCGATCCGACGAGCCCGACCTGCTGGCCGGCGGTCAGCTGCGCCCCGGCGACGATGCCCTGGTCGAGGACGGCGAGATGGCAGTACGTCCACGTCTGGCCGTCCGTCGTCTGGAGGGTGAGGCCGATGCCGCACCTCGGGTCGGGCTGCGCCCAGGCGCGCAGGACGGTCGCGTCGTTGATCGCGTAGACCGGCGACCCGGCCGGGGCGGCGATGTCGACCGCCGGGTAGTCGTGGTGCGTGTGCGAGGCGGAGACGCTGCCGGGGCCGCCGCCGACGGGGAAGACCCAGCCGGACGCGTAGGTCGGGCCGGAGAGGACGGTCGACGCTGCAGGTGCGAACGAGGCGGCGGCCGAGGACTGCTCGGCGCTCGCGAGCGCCGAACGGGCATCCGCGAGCGCGGCGCGCGCCTTCGCCACCGTCGGTTCGAAGGCGAGCCGGTCGGAGAGGAGCGTGATCCGCTTCTCGCGTCCCTGGAGCTGCCGGACGCGTGCGGCCGCGTCGACGACTGCCTGTCGCGCGGCGTCGAGGTTCTGCTGCATCCGGTCGAGCGAGAACGCGAGCGTGCCGTTCGCCTGGAACAGGTCGGCGAGCGAGAGCACCTCGTTCACGTACCAGTCGGCGTGGTTGTACGCGAAGACGGCGCGGTGGAGATCGGTGGTTGCGCCGGCAGCGTTCAGGTAGCGCGCGGCGGAGAAGATCGCGTCGCTCGCGTTCCACGGGTCCGCGACGCCGTCGCCGTTCGCGTCGACCCCCCAGCGCGTCCACGTCGACGGCTCGAACTGCATCCAGCCGATGGCGCCGGCCGAGCTCGGTCCCATGTTGCGGCCGAAGTTCGACTCGACCTTGTTGATCGCGGCGAGCACCTGCCACGGGACGCCGTACTCCGCGCCCGCCTGCTGCCAGAGCGAGAGGAGCTGCGCGTATGGAATCGGCGCCTGCGTCGCGGTCGCATCGGGTGCGAGCGGCGTGACGAGCGACGCGGTCGGAACGACGGTGAACGTGTCCGCGCGCGCGCCGCCGGCGACGAACGCCGAGGCGAGGAGGAGCGCGAGAACCGCGACACGCTTCATGGTCACCCGGCAGGGACGATGCGCAGCCCGGTGTCGAGCTGCTCGGGCGCCTGAACCTGCACGGTCTCAGTCGGCTGCGGCTCGGCGGCGGCTGCCTCGGCGGCGGCGTTCGCCGCGCGCTGGACCTTCTCGGCACGCTCGAGCGCGACGAGGAAGTCGTGGCGATGGGTGGATGCGTTCGCAGCGACCTCGCGGTCGACGGTGCCGGCGAGCACCTCCCGGATGAGCGCCTGCGTGAAGGTCTGCATGCCGAAGTACTCGCCCTCGGCGACGGCGTCGGTGATCTCGTCCGCCCGCCCTTCGCGGATGAGGTCGGCGATGCGCGCGTTCATCACCATCGCCTCGATCGCAGCGACCCGTCCACCGCCTTCGCGCGGGAGCAGCCGCTGGCTGATGACGCCGCGTAGAACTCCGGCCATGATTGCGCGGATCACCTGCTGTTTCTCCGGCGGGAAGAACTCGACCATGCGGCCGACCGTCTCGGCGGCATCGATCGTGTGCAGCGTCGAGAGCACGAGGTGGCCTGACTCCGCCGCCTGGAGCGCGGTCTGCGCCGTCTCTGCGTCGCGCAGCTCACCGATGAGGATGACGTCGGGGTCCTGCCGCAGCGCGCGCCGCAGTGCCTGGCCGAAGTCGGTGGTGTCCAGACCGATCTCCCGCTGGTTGACGATGCAGCCCTGGTCGGGATGCAGGATCTCGATCGGGTCCTCGATCGTGATGATGTGCTGCGTTCGCGTCTTGTT
>DASXLN010000197.1:0-6013 GCA_036496165.1 Gaiellaceae bacterium
GGCGGGACTGCGGCAGGGTTGTCGAGGTATTGCTCGAGCAGCAGCGCCGCGTAGCCGCTGTTCAGTCCATCCACGTGACTGTTGTAGCAGCCCCTACCAGAGTGGGCGCCCGGTGATGACGGTGATCATCATCCCGAGGAAGAAGCAGACGGCGACGGTGAGCACCGCGGCGAGCGGAAGCCGTTTCCCACGGCCGGACATGCCGGCGCTGATGAGGGCGATGAGCATCGCCGGCGCGAGCAGCCGGATCGGATGCCAGGCGAGCGAGATGAGGCTGAAGAAGATGGCGAGCGAGGCGAGGTAGCCGGCGACCACCTCGACGGAGCCGGAGCGCTCCGGCTCGACGGTGCTGAAGGGCTCGGCGCTCATCGCCGTTCAGCGTACGCGCGCGCGGCCCGAGCCGTGCGGGGGTACGTGCGGGCCGGCCCGCCGTGCGGCCGGCGCGGCCGCCGGATCGGCCGGCGCCATCCGGGACCGGAGTCGTCCGGCCCGATCCTGGCGGTGACGGCGGCCCCTTCCTCCGGCTTCGGCTCCGCCTTGATGGCGTAGTAGACGACCGAGCAGAGGTACACGATGGGGATCTTCAGGATCACCATCAGGAACACGATCTCCCAGATCGAGTCCGGCCCATGCACCGCTCTCGATTCTACCCGGGTTAGAGGCGACCAACCTTCGGGGATGGGAGGGGAATGACTCAGGATCAGCTGCGAGCCCTGCTCGAGCACGGGGAGGAGCAGGGCTGTATCAACCTGTCGGCGTTCGAGGAGCTCGTCGGCGCGCTCGACCTCGGCGACGAGGAGGTCGCGTCGATCTACGAGGACCTCGAGGCGCGCGGCATCGACCTCATCGACGACTGCAGCGTCGAGGTGGCGGAGGAGGCGCACTACGCACCGGACGAGGTCGCGGCGATGACGACCGACTCGCTGCAGCTGTTCCTCAACGAAGCGGGCCGGTATCCGCTGCTGACGGCGGCGGAGGAGGTCGAGCTCGCGAAGAAGATCGAGCGCGGCGACCAGCGGGCGAAGGACAGGATGATCAACTCGAACCTGCGGCTCGTCGTGTCGATCGCGAAGAAGTACCAGGGGCACGGGCTCTCGCTGCTCGACCTCATCCAGGAGGGGATCATCGGCCTCATCCGCGCGGTCGAGAAGTTCGACTGGCGCCGCGGCTACAAGTTCTCGACGTACGCGACGTGGTGGATCCGGCAGGCGGTGCAGCGCGGCGTCGCGAACAAGTCGCGCACGATCCGCATCCCGGTGCACATCGTCGAGCGCGAGCAGAAGATCGCGCGCGCCGAGCGCGAGCTGACGCTCACGCTCGAGCGGCCGCCAACGGACGACGAGGTCGCGAAGAAGGCCGGGCTGAACCCGAAGCACGTGCGCGAGGTGCGGCACGCCGCGAGGACGGTCGCGTCCCTGGACAAGCCGATCGGGAGCGAGAACGAGACCGCGTTCGGCGACCTCGTCGCGCACGAGGCGGGCGACGTCGAGGAGGAGGTCGTCCTCGGGTTGAGTGAGGACACGCTGCGCCGCGCGATCGAGAAGCTCCCCGACCGCGAGAAGCAGGTGATCAAGCTCCGCTACGGCATGGACGGCGACCCAGACCCGAAGTCGCTCGAACAGATCGGCCGCGAGATGGGCATCACGCGCGAGCGCGTGCGGCAGATCGAGCTGCAGGCACTGCAGCGGCTGGCCGGGCAGCGAGAGATCGCTGCGCTCAGTCCGGCTGCCTAGGACTCGGTCCAGCGCGGCAGCGTGAAGCTCACGCGGGCGCCGCCCTGCGTGCAGTTCTCCGCCCAGATGCGGCCGCCGTGCGCCTCGACGAGGCCGCGCGCGATCGCGAGGCCGAGACCGGTGCCGTTCCCCGAGCGGGCGCGGTCCGCTCTCCAGAACCGGTCGAACATGCGCGCCGGCGCATCGGCGTCGAGGCCCTCGCCGGTGTCCTCCACCTGGACGAGGATCTCGCCGTCGTCGCCGCCCTCGACCCGCACGGCAACCGAGCCGTCCGCCGGTGTGTGACGCACGGCGTTCGTCAGGAGGTTGTAGAGGACGCGCTCGATCTTCTCCGGCGCGGCCGCGACCGCCTCGTCGTCGTCGACGTGCGCGACGAGCTCGACGTTGCGCGTCGCCGCCTCCGGCCGCAGCAGCTGGAGCGTCGACTCGACGAGCTCGCGCATCCCCGTACGCCGCAGCTCGAGCGTCAGCACGCCCGCGTCGATGCGCGCGAGCTCGAAGAGATCGTCGACGAGGAGCGTGAGCGTCCGCACCTGCTGGCGCAGCGTCGGCAGATAGTCGTCGGCGGATGCGAGGCCGTCCTCGATCGCCTCGATCATCGCCTGCATCGACGCGAGCGGGGCGCGCAGGTCGTGGCTCGCCCATGCGACGAGCTCGCGGCGCGCGTCGAAGAGCTGCTCGATGCTCGACGCCATCGCGTTGAACGAGTCCGCGAGTTGTGCGATCTCGCGCGCGCCGCCCTCGGGAGCGCGCGCGCCGAGGTCGCCGGCTGCGAGCTCGCGCGACGCGTCGCTGACGCGTTCGAGCGAGCGGCCGATCGTCCGCGCGAGGAGCAACGCGGCGCCGACCGCGGCGAGGGCCGAGCCGGCAGCGACGGCGAGGATCTTCACGTCGGCGCCCATGTGGAACATCACCCAGCCCGACAACAGGACGGCCGCGAGCGGGACGCAGGCGGCGAGCAGCGCGAGGCCCGCGAGCTGCGCGCCGACGGTCGGTGCGCGGCGGAGGACGAATGCGCCGATGAGGCCGGCCGCGAAGCTCGCAGCTGCGACGCTGAGCGCGAATCCGATCATGGGTTCAGCCGGTAGCCGACGCCCCACACCGTTTGCAGGTGCGCGGGCTGGGCCGGATCGTCCTCGATCTTCTCCCGCAGCCGGCGCACGTGCACGGTGACGGTCCCCGTGTCGATCGCAGTCTCGTAGCCCCAGACGCGGTCCATCAGCTGGTCGCGCGAGAACACCTGCCGTTGGTGTGACGCGAGAAACCAGAGCAGATCGAACTCGCGCGCGGTCAGCGACACGAGCTCGCCCGCCTTCCGTACCTCACGGCTCCCTTCGTCGAGCGTGACGTCGCCGAACGCGAGTGCGGCAGTGCGCGACTCGCCGCGCTCCGCGCGGCGCAGCACGGTGCGGACGCGCGCCGCGAGCTCACGCGGCGAGAACGGCTTCGTCACGTAGTCGTCGGCGCCGAGCTCGAGGCCGACGATGCGGTCCGCTTCCTCCCCGCGCGCGGTCAGCAGGATCACGGGGATGTCGGAGCGCTCGCGGATCCACCGGCAGAGCGTCAGGCCGTCGGTGCCGGGAAGCATCACGTCGAGGACGACGAGGCTCGGCTCGTCCGACTCGATCAGGCGGCGCGCGTCGGCGCCGTCCGCCGCCTCGAGCGTCGTGTGCCCGTCGCGGCGCAGGTATCGGACGACCACGTCGCGGACGATCGGTTCATCGTCGACGACGAGGACGGTTGCCACGCCTCCTATTCTGGCTTCCATTTGGCGTGGTGGCGCGCCGCCCACTCGCCGCTCACCGTGCCGACCGTCATCCCGCGCAGCGCGTGCCTCGTCGCCGGATGGATCAAAGCGAGATACAGGTGGCCGACGAGCAGGGCGAGCGCGACGAACATCAGCCCATCGTGGAGGACAACCGTGCTGGCGAACCGATACCGGGTGTTCTGCTCGCCGAACCAGAGCAAGAGGCCGGAGACGAGGAAGAGGATCGTGAACGCAGCGGTGAGCGTGGCGTTGATCTTCTGGCCCGCGTTGAAGCGACCCTGCGGCGCGTAGCGGCCGCGCAACCAGTTGCGATCGTCGCCGTCGAACGCGTCGAGCTCGCGGGCGAGGCGCAGAATCCCGCGGCGGTCGCCGAGGACGATGACGATCGCGAGAAGCGATATCCAGGCAACGCCGCTCCAGAAATGCATGTCCTGAATCAGCTGCCGCCGGCTGACGAGCACCGAGAGGCTCGGCAGATAGAGGATGAGCCCCGTCGCGAGCAGGAAGAAGAAGCCGAGAGCGTTCGCCCAATGGAGCGTCCGCTCCGTCCGCGAGAACCGGCGGACGTAACGCGGATGAACGGTCATGCGCGGGTCGGTCACGAGCTGTAGCCGTTCGAGCGGCCGACCCAGGCGTCGCGGTCGTAGCCGAGCTGCTCCCAGTAGCCGTCCTCGGGCTGTTGCACGAGGTTGATCCCGGCGACCCACTTGACGTTCTTGTAGCCGTACATGTCGGGAATGACGAGGCGCAGCGGCGCACCGTGCTCGCGCGGCAGCGGCTTCCCATCCATCTCGTAGGCGAGCATCACGTCGCGCAGCAACGTCTGCGGCATGCTGAGGTAGTCGACGTACGGCTCCTCGGCCGACACGAATTGCACTCCACCGGCTTGCGGCAACGGGCGCACGAGGTCGTAGACGTCGGTGATGCGGACGCCGGCCCAGTGCACGTTCGGCACCGTCCAGCCGGTGACGCAGTGGAACGTCGAAATCTGCTCGACACGCGGCAGCGCCCGCAGCTGCGCATACGACAGCGTCGTCGGCTTCTCCACCAGGCCGCCGACGCGCAGCTGCCACGTCGCCGGGTCGAACGTCGGCATGTGATCGGCGACGGTGTAGATGCGCCAGCCTCCCGTCGGCAGGATCGGCGCGATCGCGCCCGCGACCGGCGACACGATGCCGGACACGCTGTTCCACGCCGCCTTGCCCCACGCGAGCGACGTGAGACCGCCCGCGACCGTGACGAGGAACAGGCCACGGCCGATCTTCCTCGGCTGCTCTTCGCTCATGGGCAACAGCTTGCCTCCCCCGCCTTACGGATTCCTTAAATGGCGCCCGGCGAAATGGTTTCGTAAGCATCGCACACGATCCTCCAAGGGTCATTCGAGGAGGAGGAACGACATGCTTTCGACGTCCATCGCCGCTGCTGCAGCAGCGGCAGCGCTCGGCCTGGCGGCGCCCATGCACCCGCATCTCGGCGCCCACCTGTCCGGCATGGGAGAGCACGGCATCGTCAACCTGACGCTGACCGAGAGCACCGGGAAGATCTGCTGGACCTTCGACGTCCCGACGAAGGGGATCACGGGCGCGTCCGTCCGCGACAGCCACGGCATGAAGGTCGCGGAGCTCGGCATGCACTACGCGGCGAAGGGCTGCGACACCGCGTCGAAGAAGGCGGTGGGCCTACTCGAGGCGAAGCCCGGCGCCTATCGCGTCTGGGTCGACACGAAGGCGCACCCCGGCGACCTGCGCGGGACGCTCGTCGCCGGCATGGTGCACATGTAGGGCGCCGAGCAACGCTTCACGACTGCACGGCTTGTGCAGCACGTCGATCGCACCGGCGTCGAGGGCCTTCGGGCGGGCGTCCTCGACTCCGGTGACGACGACGATCCGGATGCTCGGGTCGAGTGCGTGCAGGTAGCGACAGACCGAGAGGCCGTCGACGAACGGCATGTCGAGATCGAGGGCCGCCGCGTCGGGAATCCAGCCCCGGCCGACGAGCGCGATCGCCTCACGGCCATCGGCAGCCGTCCGGACGTCGTCCCCGTGTCCCGCGAGCCAGATCGAGTAGAGCTGGCGAATGGCGGGCTCGTCGTCCGCGACGAGGATCCGGCGCATGTCGGCATCGTCGCGGCACCCGGTAAGAACGGGCTGAGCTGGGTGTTAAGCGTGAACCAGGCCGATGAACCACCTTCGGGGTGATGGGTCAAGGGCGGCCGGCGCACCGAAGATGGCTCCATGGCGCATCTCCTCAACGCTCTCTCGGTGACCCTCGTCTTCTATGCCACGGTCACGCGCGGCGCGCTCGTCTTCGCGCGCGTGCTCGAGAAGGTCGTCCCTAGGCGCTGAGCAGCCCGGCGGCGGTCTTCCCCACCCGCCGCCCGAAATCGGTCAGGCGGTACTCGACGCGCGGCGGCCGCGCGTCGAGGACCCGCCGCTCGAGGTTCCCCGCCTGCTCGAGCTCCTGCAGGCGCGCCGCGAGCGTGCGCGGCGGGATCGTCTCGAGCGCCTGCTTG
>DASXLN010000198.1:0-5592 GCA_036496165.1 Gaiellaceae bacterium
CTCGTGCAGGCGTGCTTCTACATCGCCGTCGGCCTCGTCGTCGGTGTAAGGCCGGCGGCCGGCGTGGGCGGCGTCGCCGTGCTGCTCGTGTTCGCGGCCTTCATCTCGCTCGCGTTCGGCAGCCTGGGAGCCACGATCGCCATCCGCACCGGCTCGACGGAGACCGTGCAGAGCATGTTCCCGATCTTCTTCGTCTTCCTGTTCATCTCGTCGATGAACATCCCGCGCAATCTCATCTCGACGACGTGGTTCCGCGACGCCGCGACGGCCAATCCCGTGTCGTACCTGCTCGAGTGCGTGCGCAGCCTCATCATCACCGGCTGGAACGGCGAGGCGCTCGGGCTCGGCTTCGGCATCCTCGCGCTCGTCGCCGTCGCCGGGCTGTCGCTCTCGGCGGCGTCGCTTCCGAAGAGGCTGGCGCGCTGATGCGGAACCTCTCGGTCGCACGCGCAGTCGCATGGCGGACGCTGCACAACGTCTTCACGAACCCCGGGCTCATCATCCCGCAGCTGGTGTTCCCGCTCTTCTTCTTCACCGCGTTCGCCGGCGGGCTATCGCGCATCCGCGACGTGCACGGCTTCTCGTACCCCGAGGGGTACACCGCGTTCCAGTTCGTCTTCGTCCTCCTCCAGTCCGCGGCGTTCGGCGGCGTCTTCACCGGCTTCGGGATCGCACGCGATTTCGAGACCGGCTTCGCGCGGCGGCTCCTCCTCGCCGCGCCGCATCGCACCGGCATCGTCATCGGCTATGCCGCCGCCGCACTCTGCCGCTGGCTCGTAACCGCGGTGTTCCTCACGGCGGTCGCGTTCGCCGTCGGCATGAAGGTCGGGGGCCACGGCGTCGACCTGCCGGCCCTCTACGTCCTCGCCGCGTTCGTGAACGCGGCGGCGATCCTGTGGGCGTGCGGCGTCGCAATGCGCCTCCGCTCGATGCAGGCGGGGCCGATCATGCAGATGCCGGTCTTCCTCGTGCTCTTCTTCGCGCCGGTCTACGTCCCGCTCGGACTGCTCCAGGGCTGGATCCACGCGGTCGCCGTCGTCAACCCGCTGACGCGGGTGCTCGAGGCCGGCCGAAGCTTCGTCGCGGGCTCGCCCGCGCAGGTGGCCGCTGCGTTCGGCGCCGCCGTCGGCCTCGCGTTCCTCTTCTCCCTCTGGGCCGTCCGCGGCCTGCGCAAGGCCGAAGCCGCCGGCTAGCAAACGCTCAGAGCATTCCCAGTCGGCCGTCGTACGCTGCCTGCATGAACAAGCGAATGACACGACGCACCTCCCTCGCCGCCCTCGGCGGCATCGCAGCCGCGGCGGCCGGCTGGCAGACGGACGACGCAGGGGCCGGCCCCGCGGCCGTCGCGTCGGGCGCCGTCACCTGCGTGCTGACCCCCGAGATGACCGAGGGCCCGTACTACGTGCCCGGCGAAGCCGTCCGTCGGACCATCACCGAACGAAGACCGGGGACGCCGCTCGCGCTCCGTCTCACCGTCGTCAACGCGTCGAGCTGCAAGCCCATCGCCGGCGCGAACGTCGACGTCTGGCACGCGGACGCGCTCGGCGTCTATTCGGGCGTCCAGGGCAACACCGGGACGTTCATGCGCGGCATCCAGCCGACGAATGCTCACGGCGTCGCGCTGTTCGAGACGGTGTATCCCGGGTGGTACACGGGACGTGCCGTCCACATCCATGTCAAGGTGCACCTCGGCGGAAACGTCGTCCACACGGGGCAGCTCTTCTTCCCCGACACGCTCACCGATCGCGTCTACACGAAGGCTCCGTACAGCAGCCGGCCGAGTCGCGACACGCGGAACGCCACCGATGCAATCTTTCGCAACGGCGGCAGCCGCTCGATGCTGACGCTCGCCCGCAGCGGTGCGGGCTACGCCGCCGCGCTCACCATGGGCGTCCACCGGGCGTAACGCGGCTTACACAGACTTTACGCGTTAAAAGTCGTAAGTCCCGGGTATGCGTCGTATGGCATGCCGCTGGTCAGTGCCGCGATCATCACCCACAACCGAGCGCGCTACCTCGACGACGCCATCTCGAGCGTCCTCGGGCAGACGTTCGGCGATCTCGAGCTCATCGTCGTCGACGACGGGTCGACCGACGGGACCGAGGACGTCGTCGCGCGCCACGACGACCCGCGCGTCCGCTACATCCGCCAGGATCACCGCGGCAAGGCGGTCGCCCGCAACACCGCCTTCCAGCTCGCAGGCGGGAACTTCGTCGCGTTCTGCGACTCGGACGACTACTGGTGCCCCGACCGGCTCGAGCGGCAGCTCGCCGTGTTCGAGGAGCATCCGTCCGTCGGGATGGTGCACGGGCAGGTCGACCTCGTCGACAGCGTGGGACGGCCGCTGCCGGAGCGGACGGCGTCGCAGCGCGCGCTGTTCGCTGCGGCGCATCGCAAACGCGCGACGTACGCGTCGTATGCGTTCAACTGCTGCTGCCTGAGCTCGACGATCCTCGTCCGGCGCGAGGTCTTCGACACGGTCGGGCCGTACGACTGCGAGCTCCCCATCGAGGACTACGACTTCTATCTGCGGCTCGTGCTCGACTTCGAGGTGCTCTTTCTCGACGGGGCGCCGCTTGCGATCTATCGCGTACACGGGGACAAGACGACCGACCACGAGCTCGGGGCCGGCCAGATCCGCACCGCGGAGAAGCACCTGGCACTCCTCGCCGAGCGCGCCGACATTCCCGACGCGCGCCTCGCGCGGCGGAACTTCAATCTCATGATCGCGCAGAGCTGGAAAGTCCTCGGAGACCGCCGGCGGGCGCGGCCCGCAGCCCTGCGGGCCTTCCGCCTGGGAGCGCCCGGCGCGCTCCGGTTCGCGCTCTAGACCTAACAGATCCCAGAGGGTTTCCGGCTAGCGTTCCCGCATGCCGAGGTGGACGTGGGCGGCGTCGGGGGCCGCCGTGCTGCTCGCTGCCGTGGTCCTGACCCCGGCCCGGACCGCCCACGCCGCCGGCACGTGCCCGTGGATGAGCCGGAGCTTGTCGCCGGCCGTGCGCGCCGGCCGGCTGCTCGCGGCCATGAGCCGGAGCGAGAAGCTCGCACTCCTCAGCGGCGTCGACCCGCACGTCGCCCTCGGAGTCGCCGACGGCCCGCTCTACGTCGGCTACGTCCCCGGCAACCCCGATCTCTGCCTGCCCGCGTTGACGCTCAACGACGGGCCCTCCGGCATCGCGGACACGCAGGTCGGGACGACGCTCTTTCCCGCGCCGATCGCGCGGGCGGCGACGTGGGATCGCAGGCTGCAGAAGACCGTCGGACAGGCACTCGGCCTCGAGGCCTGGAACAAGGGCATCAACGTCCTCCTCGCGCCGGATGTGAACATCGCGCGCATTCCCGAGAACGGCCGCAACTTCGAGGCGTACGGCGAGGATCCGTTCCTGACCGGACAGACCGCAGCGGCAGAGATCGCGGGCATCCAGCAGAACCCGGTGATCGCGACCGTCAAGCACTTCGAGGTCAACAGCCAGGAGACGAACCGCTACTACGTCTCGTCGAACGTCGACGAGCGCACGCTGCGCGAGATCTATCTGCCGCCGTTCGAGACCGCCGTGCGCAGCGGCGGTGCCGGAGCGGTCATGTGTGCGTACGGGGAGGTGAACTCCGTGTTCGCCTGCCAGAACCCGGACCTCACGACCGTGCTGCGGAACGAGTTCGGTTTCGACGGGCTCGTGATGTCCGACTGGGGCGCGACATGGTCAACCGCGGAGTCCGCAAACGCCGGGCTCGATCTCGAGATGCCCGGCGGCAAGTACTTCGGCCCGGCGCTCGCCCAGGCCGTCGCTTCCGGTGCCGTCACGACCGTGACGATCAACGGGATGGTCCGGCACATCCTGACCTCGATGTTCCGGCTTGGGCTCTTCGACAATCCGCCGCCGCCACTCGCGAGCGTGTCCGCAGCAGACGTCGCGAGCACAGCCGACTCGCAGGTCGCGCTGACGACCGCGGAGACGGGCACGGTCCTTCTCAAGAACGCATCCGACGAGCTCCCGCTGCGCCCCGCCGCCGGATCGACGATCGCGGTCATCGGCGCACCCGCCGGCTTCGGGGACATGCGGCACTACGCCGAGGGCGGCGGCAGCGCGTTCGTCTCGGCGACCACCCCCGTCTCGCCGCTCACGGCGCTCACCACCCGCGCGGCGAAAACCGGTGCGACGGTCGTCTCGACGGACGGGAGCGACCCGGCCGCTGCGGCGGCGGCCGCGCGCTCGGCGAGCGTCGCAGTGGTCTTCGCATACGACGAGGAGCTCGAAGGCCAGGACCGGCAGACGCTGGCGCTTCCCAACGGTCAGGACGCGCTCATCTCGCAGGTCGCCCAGGCGAACCCACATACGATCGTCGTCCTCGACACGGGCGGTCCCGTGCTGATGCCGTGGATCGACCAGGTCGCCGGCGTCGTCGAGGCCTGGTACTCGGGCGTGCGGGACGGCGATGCGATCGCCGCGGTCCTCTTCGGCGACGTGAATCCGAGCGGCCGGCTCCCGCAGACGTTCCCGACCAGCGACGCCGCGGTGCCCGCGTCGACGCCGGCGCAGTGGCCGGGGAGCGGCGAGGGCCAGGACGCCGCCTTCAGCGAGCGGCTCGACGTCGGCTACCGCTGGTACGACGCGCACAAAGTCGCGCCGCTCTTCCCCTTCGGCTTCGGGTTGTCGTACACGAGCTTCGCGTACAGCCACCTGCGCGTTCGCCGCTCCGGCACGAAAGTGGCCGTGACGTTCACCGTCGAGAACACGGGCTCACGCGCAGGCGCCGACGTCCCGCAGGTGTACGTCGACGACCCCCGTGCCGCAGGCGAGCCGCCGAAGCAGCTGCAGGGCTACGACCGGGTGTTCCTCCGCCCGCACCGCAGCCGGGTCGTGACGATCGCCCTGACGCAGCGCTCGTTCTCCGTCTGGGACTCGGGGGCGCAGCGGTGGCGCGTTCGGCGCGGGCTCTATCGCATCCTCGTCGGCGCGTCCTCGCGCGACATCCGGCTGCACGGATTCCTCCGCCTGCCCGCGGGCTGACGCTCAGGCGACGTCGGCGCGATCCTCGGAGTCGAGCGCCCCGACCGCGCGCTCGCCGTTCTGTCCGCCGTGGTTCCGCGCGACGTCGACCGAGCGGCTCTCGCGGATGACCGTCACCTTCACCTGGCCGGGGTACTCGAGCTGGTCCTCGATCTCCCGCGCGATCTCGTGCGAGAGCAACGCCGCCTCCTCGTCACCCACCTCGCCCGGCGCGACGATCACGCGGATCTCCCGCCCGGCCTGGAGCGCGTACACCTTCTCGACGCCCGGCTTCGACGCCGCGAGCTCCTCGAGCGCCTCGAGCCGCTTGATGTAGTGCTCGAGGCTCTCGCCGCGCGCGCCCGGACGCGAGGCGGAGATGGCGTCGGCTGAGATGACGAGCACCGCCTCGACGGTCTGGGGTTGCACCTCGTAGTGGTGTGCCTCGATCGCGTGCACGACTCCCTGCGGCTCGCCGTAGCGGCGAGCGAGTTGCGCCGAGATGATCGCGTGCGATCCCTCCATCTCGTGCGTCATCGCCTTGCCGATGTCGTGGAGCATCGCCGCGCGCTTCGCGGTCCGGACGCTCGCGCCGAGCTCGGTC
>DASXLN010000199.1:0-3427 GCA_036496165.1 Gaiellaceae bacterium
CTGCTCACGACCACGTTCCTTCGAGGTGGACGAGCCCACGTCCTTCGTCGGCGGGGTAGACGACGAAGACGAGGGCATCGTCGAGCGAGTGGTACTGCGTCTCGCCGCGCTCGTCGCCGACGTCGAGGCGGAGGTGCAATCGGCCGTCCGAAAACGGCGGATTGTCCGACCGGAACGTCAGCGGCAGCGTGCGTGTGTCGTCGTTCCAGCCGAGCTCGTCGGTCGAGACCGCACCAGATGCGACGAGAATGCCGGCGTCGTCGCGCAGCTCCCAGCCGAGCCGCGGCGGGGGGAGCGGCGCGTCGGCCGCGATGTCGAGCGCGATCGCGAACGGCTCGCCGGACAGGAGCTGGCTGCGCTCGGAGCCGTCGCCTGCAAGCAGGCGGACGTTCTCGACGCGCGCGACCTCGCCGCCCCACTCCTTCAGGCCTGCGGCACGCTCCTCCGGATCGCGCTCGCCGGCGAGGAGCCGCCGGTACGCGACGACCGCCTCGTGCGTCGGGCCGTCGAACGCGACGCATCCTTCGCTCAGGAGCACTGCGCGATCGCAGAGACGCTCGACCGCGCTTGCGTCGTGCGAGACGAACACGATCGTCCCGCCGCGCTGCTTGAACTCGAAGATCTTCCCGAAGCACTTGCGCTGGAACGCTTCGTCGCCGACGGCGAACACCTCGTCGAGGAGGAGGACGTCCGCCTCGATGTGCGACGCGATGGCGAAGCCGAGGCGCATATACATCCCAGACGAATACGTGCGCACGGGCAGGTCGACGAAGTCCTCGAGGCCCGCGAACGCGACGATCTCGTCGAGCTTCTCCCGGATCGCAGCCCGCTTGAGGCCGTGGATCGAGCCGTTGAGGTAGACATTCTCGCGGCCGGTGAGGTCGGGATGGAACCCTGCGCCGAGCTCGAGAAGCGAGCCGATGCGGCCGCCGACGGCGACGCGGCCTGCGCTCGGCTTGACGATGCCGGAGAGGAGTCGCAGCAGCGTCGTCTTCCCCGAGCCGTTGCGGCCGACGAGGCCGATCGCGCTTCCGGGCGCGACGTCGAACGAGACGTCGCGCAGCGCCCAGACGTCGGTGCCGCGCGTGCGCCCCCGGGCGACGAGCAGATCCTTGAGCGCGCGGCTCTCGCGCGGGTAGACGCGGAACCGGCGAGCCGCATGCTCGACGACGATCTCACCCGGCGTCATTCGAGCTCCCGCTGCACGATCTGTGCAAGCACGTGCACGAACGCCGGGTCTGCGTTCGGCATCTCGATCCGCTCGAGGCTCATCCCGAGCTCCTCCGCCTTCTCCTGCGCCTCGACGTCGATGTCCCATCGGATCTCGAGGTGGTCGGACACGAACCCGACGGGACAGACGAGGACGTCGTCGACGCCCTGTGTGTACAACGCCTCGAGGTGGTCGAGGATGTCGGGGCCGAGCCACGGCTCGCCCGTGGGCGACTCGCTCTGGAAGGAGAACGACCAGTCGCGCAACCCCGCGGCCTCGGCGACGGCGCTCGCCGTCCCCAGCAGCTGCTCCTTGTACGGGTCTCCCATGTCGAGAATGCGCGCGGGCAGTGAGTGCGCGGTGAAGACGACGTGCGCCTCCGTCCCGCGGACGCGGTCGGCGAGCAGCGCGATGAAGCCCGGCTCGAGATGCCAGCTCTCGACGAACACGAGGCGGGCGCCGTCAACGGCGCCCGCGAGCTGGGCGCGGTAGCCCTCGATCGAGAGCGTGGAGTAGTGCGGCGCGAGCACGAGCCCGACGACGCGATCCGCGCCGGACGCGAGCGCCGATGTCGCAGCATCGGCGATGTGCGGCGTCCAGTGCTTCATGCCGGTGTAGACCGGGATGCCGGTCTCGCGCTCGAGTGCTGCGCGGGTCTCCTCGGTGATCGCATTGAGTGGCGACGACTCCTCGATCCCGAGGCGCCGGTAGCGCTCGACGAGATCCTCGAGGTGCTCGGGCGTGACCGGGCGGCCGCCGCGGATGTCGGCGTAGTACGCGGGAACGTCGGCGAGCCGCTCCGGTGACCCGTACGCCATCAGCACGACGGCGTCAGGCATGCACCGGCTCCTGGACGAGCGCGGCGAGTCGCGTCAGCACGTCGGGATCGGTCTGCGGAAGGACGCCGTGGCCGAGGTTGAAGATGTGCGAGCGGCCCGATCCCTGTGCGAGCACGTCGAGCGCTGACCGCTCGACGTGATCCCACGGGCCGAGCAGGACGGCGGGGTCGAGATTCCCCTGCACGGCGCGGTCCTCGGGCGCGGCCGAGAGCGGGAGCCGCCAGTCCACCCCGATGACGTCGCCGCCTGCGCGGGCCAGGGCGGCGACGAGCTGCTCGGTCGCGCCGGTGCCGAAGTGGATCGTCGGCACGTCGACGGCGGCGAGGATGCGCGCCGAGTACGGCTCGACGTACTCGGCGTAGTCGGCAGGCGAGAGCGCGCCGACCCACGAGTCGAAGACCTGGATGATGTCGGCGCCCGCGTCGGCCTGCGCGGCGACGTAGCGCGCGAACTGCTCCGAGAGGCGCTCCATGAGCGCGTGCCAGACGGCCGGCTCGCCGTACATGAGCGTCTTCGTCCGCGCGAAGTCTCGGCTCGGCTTTCCCTCGACGAGGTAGCCGGCGACCGTGAACGGCCCCCCGCAGAAGCCGACGAGGGCCTTCTCCGAGTCGAGCTCGCGTCGGACGATCCGAATCGCCTCGAGCACGTTCTCGTCGGGATCGCCAACGGACATGCGCTCGACGTCGGCCATGCTCGCGACCGGCCGGTCGACAACGGGGCCGACGCCCTCGACGAGCTCGACGGCGACGTTCATCCCGGTGACCGGGGTCATGATGTCGGCGAAGAGGACGGCAGCGTCGACGCCGTGCCGGCGCACCGGTTGCAGCGTCACCTCCGCGCAGAGCTCCGGCGTCCCGGCGAGCTCGAAGAACGCATGCCGCTCGCGCAGCGCGCGGTACTCCGGCAGCGAACGTCCCGCCTGCCGCATGAACCACACCGGTGTGCGCTCGACCGGCTCGCGGCGGGCGACCCGGACGAGGAGAGGCTCCGCCATGCGATCTACAGTAGCCCGGTGCCCGGTGCCGGCCCTCTCGTTGTGCGTTGGCGGGAGCTCGAGCTGGGCACGGTCGAGGCGGGTGCGACGCTCCTCGCCACCGTCGAGGCCGAGAACGCCGGCTCCGCGACGTGGCGATCCCGCGGCCCAGGCGACGGTCTGTTCCTCGCGTACCACTGGCTCGACGAGCGCGGCAACGCGATCGTGTGGGACGGCGAGCGCACCGAGCTGGCACGCGCGATCGAGCCGGGCGAGATGCTTCGGCAAGAGCTGACGGTGCGCGGACCGATCCCGCCCGGGCGCTACCGGCTCGCCGTCGACCTCGTCGAGGAGAACCGCTTCTGGCTGACGGAGCTCGGGAACCCGGCGAGCCGGTAGCGCCCG
>DASXLN010000200.1:0-4688 GCA_036496165.1 Gaiellaceae bacterium
CGTGCAGCCGGATCGACGTGCGCACCGGGCACAACGCCGAATGCCCGCAGAACGAGCGCTGTGTTCGCGGCAGCGAGCTCTGCAGCCGCAGCCTCGGCCGCGGAGAACTCTGGCCCGGCACGGTAGAGCTCGAGTGTCGCCCCCGTCAGCGGAAAAAGCAGGACGGCTCGCGCGCCGGCGCGCCGCGCGGTCCCGCGAACGGCCTCAGGTACGCCGGCGAGGGTCGAGACCGGCCCGGCCGGCACGTCACCGGCGAGTAGCTGCATCCCCTCCAGCTCGGCGGCAAGCGCGCGCGGCCCCGAGACCGCGACCGTCTCGAACCGGTCGCCGGCCGTCCGGACCCGCACGAGCGCGACATCCGCGCCGGCCACTGCCCGCGCGGCCGCGACGATCTCGTCAAGCGCCGTCGCACGCTCCGTGGCCTCGGCGGCAGCCGTCAGAGCGCGGGCAAGCGCCGCCAGCCGCTCCACCGAGACGGACGACGAACCCCTCTCTCGATCAGCCTGGACGACCATCGGCACCGCCCCCGCCGGAAGTATGGCCTCTAGAATCCCGGGATGGCCGAGCCGCTGCGGAATGAGCCTGCGCCGATCGACCCGTCCGCGGTTGCCCACCGGTACCGGTACCACCGCGCGGTGCGCCGGGCGCGCCTCCTACGCCGGGAAGAGAGCCGGCTCGCGCGGTACCGCTTCTACATCGCCTTGGCCGTGCTGATGGCCCTCGCCGGCGCGTTCGTCGTCGGTGTCTGGCACCAGATCCAGCACCTGTTCGGCCTCTAGCCCATACTCACCCGGATGCAGACCCCGGAGCCGCTCCTGCCGCCACGCCCTCCCGTCGAGTCGTACGGGCCGCGGGTCGCGCCGCGGCCGGTCATCCCGGGCTACTGGGGCGAGCGGCTTGCCTGGATCGCGGGCCTCGTCCTCGCGATCTCGGCCTTCACCGACTGGTACTCCGGCGCACAGGCCGACGGGCTGACGCTTGCGGTCACCGGCTGGCACACGGGCGCGCTCGGAAAGCTCGTCTTCTTCCTCGGCCTCGCGACACTCATCCTCGAGGCGCTGCGCGAAGCAGGCATCGACCTGCCCGCGACCGTGCCCGACAGCCTCGTGCTCATCGGCTTCGGCTCACTCGCGACGATCTTCGTCCTCATCCGCCTGATCTCGATCCCGGACACGTACTTCGCGACCGCGGGACGCGGGATCGGCATCTTCATCAGCCTGATCGCGGCGGTGCTCCTGATCGTCGCCGGGTTGTTGCGAGCGGCCGAAGAGCTCTAGCTCGACACCGGAACGATCTGCTTCGCCTGGTCGATCAGGTGCTGTAGGTCGAACGGCTTGCCGACGAACGCCTGCGCACCGCGCGTCGCCGCTTCCGCCTGCGCCTGCTCGTCGACCTTGCCGCTGAACATCACGACCGGAATCGCGCCGACTCCGTAGCGCTCCTGGATCTGCCGGAGCATCTCCCAGCCGTCGACGTGCGGCATCATCACGTCGAGAAGCACGAGATCGGGCTTCGCGCGCTCGATCGCAGCGAGCCCCTCCTCGGCGTCGCCGGCTTCGCTCACCGTGTATCCCTCGAACTCGAGGTTCACGCGGACGAGCTCGCGTACTTTCTCGTCGTCGTCGACGAGGAGGACGAGCGGGCCTGACTTCGGACGGCCGCCCGGGCCGGAGCGGTCGAGGAAGGTCTCGAGGTCGGACCGGCGGTACCGGCGGTGGCCGCCGGGGGTGTAGAAGGCAGGCACGCGGCCCTGGTCGGACCACTTGCGGATCGTGCTCTGGGCTACGCCGAGGAAGCGCGCCGCTTGCCCGAGCGTGAGCCAATCGCCGTTATCTCTCGTGGCCATATCGGGGAATCTGGCCAAATCTTTCGTTTTTTACACCCTAAGGATGGACCGTCGACACGTTCGTGACGGTAATTCCGGGCTTCGGGTTGTCGTGGAGCGCCTCCCCGAGAGCGACCCCGAGGGCGAAGACAACCAGGACACCGACGATTGCGATGCCCCAGCGAATCACGGCTTGTAGTCCACGGCGCCGCGCTGGTAGGCATGGAAGGCGGAGGCGAGCACGACGGAGAGGTCCCGTGGTGACGCGACGAACGCGCGTCCCCACCGCTCCGCGTCGCGATACGCGTGCGCGAGCTCGGCGAGCGTGTAGGTCTGGCCGATCTGCTTGCGCAGCTCGTCGACGACCGCCTCGAGTTCCTCGACGAGCACGCGGTAGCGCCGAGCATCGCTGCGGTACTCCTCGAGCCGACGCGCGCCGTCGCTCCACTCGTGCCGGATGAGCTCGACCGTGTCCATCACTCGCTGCAACAGCGCTCCGGCCACATGGCATCGATGTCCGCCAGCATTCGCTCGCCGAGCTCATACCCGGGTCGCGCAAGCGCGAACGCGACGTGCGCGTGCAGGCACTTGAGGCTGCCGCCGCGCGTCCCGCCGCCAACGCCGGCGTCGATTTCCGGCCGCAACCGCCGCTGCTCGTCATTCGCCGAGCGCAGGCTCTCTGCGAGCTCCGGATCCTCTGCCGCCGCGCGTGTCCAGCGCTCCACCCCGCCGTCCGCCTCGAGGCGAGAGACGGCCGCAACGAGAAACGGGCACGTCAACCAGAACGTCGTCGGGAATGGATCACCGGCGGAGTCGTACGGGCTCTGCTCGGTCACCGCAGGCCGGCCGAACGGGCAGCGGACGACCACCCGACGGAACGCGCGCGGCTCGCGGCCGATCTGACGGGCGACAGTCGCGCGATCTACGTCAATGGCCACGGCCTGCAAGGCTAGCCCGCAGGCGCTTCCGCCACTGATCGATGCCCTTGACGATGAAGAGGTGCTCACCCGGCTTCACGTAGCCGAGCGCGCGCGCCTCGCGCGCGAGCGTCGGCACGGACGTCGAGGCGCTCAACCGCTGTTCGAGATTCGCCTTCTGCCGCTCGAGGCGGTGGACGATCGCCTGCCGTTGGCCGAGCTGACCGCGCGCGTCGACGTACGCCCTGAGCGGGCGGTAGTAGAGGAGCGCGACGAGCACGAGCGCGCCCACGGCAAGCCAGCGACGGAGCGTCATCCGCGCGATCTTCTCGACCGCGCTCGGCGCTCCTGCTAGGCGATGTCGACTTTGATGACGTTCGTCGAGCCGGGAATGTTCACCGCGGTGCCTGCGGTGATGACGACGCGGTCGCCCGAATCGACGAGGCCGGCCTCGCGTGCGGCCGAGATCGAGACGTTCCAGAGCTCCTCGACGTCGGAGCACTCTTTGATGAGCAGCGGCGTCACGCCCCACTCGAGCGCAAGCTGACGCATCGCCCAGTCCTGATGCGTGAGCGCGACGATCGGGCGCCGCGGTCGTAGCCGCGCAACCGCCGACGCCGTTCGTCCACTGAACGTCGGCACGAGGATCGCCTTCGCACGCAATGCTTCGGCGAGGTCGCACGCCGCGTTCGACATCGCGCCGCCGATCGTCGGGTTCTCGTGCGCTTGCGGCAATTCGTGCCGGTAATCCATGCTGGGCTCGATCGCGCGCGCGATGCGGTCCATGTACGCAACCGCCTCAACGGGATACTCGCCCACCGCGGTCTCGCCGGAGAGCATCACGCACGACGTTCCGTCGAGGATCGCGTTCGCTACGTCGCTTGCCTCTGCGCGCGTCGGCTCCGGCGAGTGGATCATCGACTCGAGCATCTGCGTCGCAGTGATCACGGGCTTCCCGCGCTCGAGCGCCTTCAAGATGATGCGCTTCTGCAGCAGCGGAACGAGCGCGGCGCCGATCTCGACGCCGAGGTCGCCGCGCGCGACCATCACCGCGTCGGCGGCTTCGAGCACGTCATCGAGAACGTCGACCGCCTCCGCCTTCTCAATCTTCGCGATCACCTGCGCATGGATGCCCGATTGCTCGATCAGCGTGCGCAGGTCATGCACGTCCTTCGGCGAGCGGACGAAGGAGAGCGCGATGAAGTCGACACCCGTCTTCAGCGCGAACTGCAGATCTTCCGTGTCCTTAGGCGTGAGCGAAGGGATCGGGAGCGGGACTCCGGGAAGGTTCACGCCCTTGTGCGAGCTGACGAGGCCGCCGACGATCACGGCGCAGCTCGCACTCCCGCCCTCGACGCGCTCGACGCGCAAACGAACGAGCCCATCGTCGATGAGGACATCGTGGCCCGGCTCGAGCACTTCGCCGATGACGGCCGGCGCCACCGGCAACTCGCCGTCCTTCGCCGACTCTTCCGCGCTGACGGTGATCTGCTCGCCCTTCGTGAGCACGACCGGCTCGCGCAACTCACCGATGCGCAGCTTCGGCCCTTGTAGGTCCGCGATGAGCGCAACCGGGCGACCGACCTCAGCGGCGATCTCGCGCACGAGCCACGCGCTCTTGGCGTGATCCGCATGCGTGCCGTGCGAGAGGTTCAGCCGCACGGCGTCGATGCCGGCGCTCACGAGCGCACGCAGAGTCTCCGGCGAATTCGACGCCGGACCAAGCGTCGCGACGATCTTCGTACGACGATCAGCCGTCACGCGGTTCAGGGTACCCGTGGGAACGCGCCCCATCCGAGATACGTCGCGCGCGAACCCAGTTGTTCTTCGATGCGTAACAGTTGGTTGTACTTCGCAACGCGATCGCTGCGTGCGGGCGCACCCGTTTTGATCTGCCCTGTGCCGAGCGCAACCGCGAGATCGGCGATCGTTGCATCTTCGGTCTC
>DASXLN010000201.1:0-2223 GCA_036496165.1 Gaiellaceae bacterium
GTCGTCATCGTGATCCTCGGCATCCTCGTCGCGATCGCAGTGCCGTCCTACCTCAGCTTCCGCGGCAACGCCCAGGACGCTGCAGCCCAGTCGAACGTCCGCTCGGCGATCCCGGCCGCTGAGGCCTGGTACCAGGACACCGCCGGCGGCAACAGCACCTACACCGGCCTCTCCAACGCCAACCTGGCCAAGGAAGCCCCCGGCGTCTCGCCGAAGGTCGGCGTCAAGGTGCTCGGCTCCGGCGCTGCCTACTGCCTCTACGACGACGAGGCCACCGGTCACGGCGCCTACTACGTCGGCGGCGACAGCACCCAGGTCGTCCAGAGCACCCCGGCCGCGGCGATTGCCACGGTCACCAAGGTCAACACCGCAGGGTCTGCCACCGGCGCGCAGACGAAGTGCAACGCCCTCAGCTAACGCGCTGAGCGGAGCACGGGGTCCAAGAGGGGCGCGGGAGACCGCGCCCCTCCGTTTGGTCCCGGCTAGCTCTCCGCGGAGAGATCCGACACGAGCGGGCCCGTGTCGAGCGGCTCGAAGCCGAGCCGGCCGGCGATCTCCTCGCTCGTCGGCTTGGAGCCTTCGAGGAACAGCTCGCGCAACATGTCGCCCGTCTTCGCGTCCCGCCACCAGTCCTCGCCGACCTCGCGGATGAGGTACGCGCGCAACTGCGCGCTCCGAATCCATGCGCGCAAGTAGTCGGCGGAGTAGAAGCCCCCGTCCATGTCCGACAGGTAGTTGCGCGGGTCGTAGCGGACGCCCGTCGCCTCGGTGAGGAGCTGCGAGTAGTCGCGCGGCGACGAGCCGCGCTCCTCGTCGAAGTGCGACCAGAACCCGAGCTCGTACCGCAGCTTCGCCGTGTACCGCCGGTAGAGCAGCGACTCGAGGAAGGTCGTCGCCTCCGCGTTCTCCTGCGCCTGCGCATCGGAGAGTCCGAAGTGCAGCGCGTGCCAGCCCGGCTCGCGCGTGATCGCCTCGAAGATGTACGAGTAGATCTCGGTCAGCGCGTGGTCGCGCGAGATCGCACGGAACGTGAACGGCAACCGCGGATCGACGCCGGCGTAATGCAGGGCATGGCCCGCCTCGTGCAGGAACGCCTGGTAGTCGGAGAGGCCGCCCTGCGCGAGCGTGATCAGGTGCACGATCTCGGGCGGATCCGACGCGATCACGCACGCGCGCGGATTCTTCTGCGGCCGGTCCTCGAGATCGAGACGGATGTTCGGGATCGCCGTCAGGTCGAAGCCGACCGCGAGCGTCGTCGCGAGGCAGACGGGAACGGCGTCCTCCTTCGTGTACGTCGACTCGAGCGGCGACAGCCGCCGCACGTACGCGACGTGGCCGCTGGTCGGCTGCGCATCGCGCTCCGGCCCGAGGATCTTGTCGAACCAGCGATCGCGCATCTGCTCGAACGGAACCGTCGTCGCATCGGCTGCCGCGACGAGCGCGCGCTCGAGATCGCGCAGCGAGATCGCCTTCTCCTCCTCGGTGCGCGCGATCGGATCGTGCTCGCCAGTGACGTCCGCCTCGAGCTCCTCGGCCGTCGTCAGCAACTCCAGCCGCTGCGGGTTGAGCTTCGCCGACTCCGTCCGCTCGAGGTTGCCGAGCTCCTCGCGATCGGCATACGCGTCGAGGACTGCGAGCCGCGCCTGGGCGGCGCGCAGGGGCATCTCCTGGCCCTTGAACGTGACGCGCGCCGCGATGAGCGCGTTCTCGAGCTGGTCGCTCTTCTCCACCAGCTCGGCGCTGATGAGGCCGCCCTCGCACGTCTTCCGCAGGCGATACAGGCGCTCACGATCGTCGCCGGATGCCGACGTCTCGGCCTCGTGGAGCGCGTCGATCTGCGCCCGCGAGAAGAGGTCGCTGTAGCGCGCGACGATCGCGGCCTGCTCCGAGACTTCCTTGTCGCCGACGCGAACGGCGCGGCCCTCCTCGGAGCGCTCGCGGTAGTAGTCACGGAGGCGTGCTTCGTACTCGGCGGGGGTGCGAACGGCTGTGGTCGACATGATCGGAACCCTATCCTCCTGCGAGTCGCTTCACCGTCGAGAGCAGGTCGTCGATCGTGTACGGCTTCCGCAGGTAGGCGTCCGCGCGGCCGTCGACGCTCGGCCCGAGCGCGGCCGATCCGGTCACCAGCGCGATCGGGACCGGCGGCGTCCGCAAGCGCAGCTCGTCGATGAGGTCCGCCCCGCTCTCGCGCCCGATCTTGAGATCGAGCAGCACGACGTT
>DASXLN010000202.1:0-6373 GCA_036496165.1 Gaiellaceae bacterium
ACAAGTAGCTCACGCCGTCCGGCGGGCCGAACGGCGTCGCTCTCGGCTACGGGCTGCTCTTCGGCGCGACCGAGAACAAGCTGTTCGCGCTCGACCCAACGACGGGCAAGCAGATGTGGATCTCGAAGGTGCTCACGACGAGCAAGACCGAGGGCATCGACATGACGCCGCAGCTCTTCGGCGACAAGGTGCTCGTCTCGACGATCCCCGGTAGCTCGTCGAACTTCTACGCGGGGAATGCGTACGGCAAGGTGTACGCGCTCGACGCGAAGACCGGGAAAGTCGACTGGGTGTTCTCCACCGTCAAGGGCGGCCAGAAGCTCTGGGGCAACCCGAAGGTGAACAGCGGCGGCGGCCTGTGGTACCCGCCGTCGGTCGACAGCCAGGGCCGCGTGTTCATCGGCATCGCGAATCCGGCGCCGTTCCCGCTCACGGCGAAGAGCCCGAACGGGATCACGCGTCCGGGCCCGAACCTCTACACCGACTCGCTCGTCGCGCTCGACGGCGACACGGGCAAGATCCTCTGGTACCAGCAGGTGACGGCGCACGACCTGCGCGACCTCGACTTCCAGGTCTCGCCGGTCATCACGACCGTCAGCGTCGGCGGCACGCAGACCGAGGCCGTCATCGGCGCCGGCAAGTCGGGGAAGGTCATCGCCTTCCGCGCCGACAACGGCAAGCGGCTCTGGACGCTGAACATCGGCGTGCACAAGAACGACATCGGCCCGCTTCCGAAGAAGGCCGTCACGGTCTGCCCCGGCGCGCTCGGCGGCGTCGAGACGCCGATGGCCGCCAACGCGGGCCTCGTCTACGTGCCGTGGCTCGACCTCTGCATGAAGGAAGGGTCGACCGGGTTCGCCGGCGGCTTCAGCTTCGCCGGCGGGAAGGGCGGCCTCGCGGCCGTCGACACGTCGACGGGCAAGGTCGTCTGGTCGCACAAGTACCCGACGCTCGCCGTCGGCGCGGCAACGGTCGCGAACGACGTCGTCTTCACCGAGACCTACGACGGCACGATCTACGCGTACAACGCGAAGACCGGCGCCGCCCTCTGGCACGTGAAGGCGCCGAACGGGATCAACTCGTTCCCCGCCGTGACGAAGGACATGTTCATCGTCGGCGCAGGCGCTCCGACCGGGAAGCACCCGCTGAACGAGATCGTCGCGTACTCGCTGAACGGCGCGTAAAGACCCCTCCGGGGAAGTGGGGCGCCGGCTTCGGCCGGCGCCCCACGAATGTCCCTAGCCGGTCTGGGCGAAGAACGCGTCCTCGCCGTGGCGCCCGCAGCCGGGGCCGTTCGGCCAGCAGTTCTCGACGCGCATGTCGGTCCAGTACGAGACGATCCCGCTCGTCGTACCGGGCACCGCGGCGATGTTGCTGTAGTCGCCGAGGAACGACGTGGCGTTCGGGAACGCGCTGTTGACGGTGCGTGCGAACCACCGGTCGTTCATCGTCGGGTCGGACAGCGCCGTCGTCACCGGCGCGTTGGCGAACACGCCCGGCGACGTCTCGGTCGCGAGCGTGTAACCGTACTGGTGGTTCGCGGAGTCGTAGCTGCGGTCGAAGAAGCCGACACGCAACTTGCCCGAGTTGTCGAACGTGCCCCACGGCATGAACTGGTCGCCCGACAGGGCGATCGCCGTCGGCGCCGACCAGTGCGCGCCGCCGTCCGTCGACTCGCTGACGACGACGTCCGAGTTCGTCTTCGCGGTGTACGGATCGGACGGCGCCGGCGTGACGCTGTTCCGCATGTCGGACCAGACCACGGCGAGGTGTCTCGCATTCGTCGGATCCGCCGTGATGTCACCCGCTGCCCACGTCCGGAAGAGGCTGTCCTGATACGTCTGACGGCCGAACGCGATCGGGTAGTCGGTGGCGCCGTCGATCACGGTCGCAACCTTCACCGGCGAGGTGAGCGGCGCACCCGTTGCCGGGTCGAGCTTCACGACCTCGTAGTCGTCACGGCCGGTGTTGAGGTCGGTCGTGTTGAGGAACGACGCGTAGACGCTCCCGTCCGCCGCGACCGTCGGCGTTGCGACGAACGACTCACCGAGCGAGCCCGAGATGAGCGTCGGCGTCGACCACGTCTTCCCGAAGTCGTGCGTCACCGAGCTGTACACGTTCGCGCTCACGGTGGAGCCCTTCTGGACGTTCGAGAAGTCACCGAACGTGACGATCGCGTTCCCCGATCCCCACGCGGCGACGTACTCCTTGTCGAGGAGCTGGCCCACACTCGTCTCGACGCCGGAGCCGGCGGCGACGCGCACGACATTCCACGTCTTGCCTCCGTCACCGGAGTTGGAGACGAGCACGTCCGGGTTCGTTGCCGTCGACGACCCGACGAAGCGGAAGCCGAGCGTCCCGTAGTACGCGTGCCCCGTCGCGTCGAAGGCAAGGGCCGGATCGCCCGTCGCCTGGTAGGACTGGTTCGAGAACACGGGATACTGCGCCCACGTCTTCCCGCCGTCGAAGGTGACGTGCGCCGTCGACAGGATCGTCTCGCTGAGATGCCCGTGCGGGTTCAGCGCCAGCTGGTAGTCGTTGGCGCCGCCGACCATGTTCTGCGTGTTCGTCGGGTTGACGGCGATCGACGTCTCGTTGTGCGGCCCGTTGAACTGGCAGTCGGTGTTGACGTTCGGAGTCACCTGCGTGGGCGTCGTGCAGATGGCGCTGCCCGTCTTGACGTTCGGGGCGTTCGCCCATGTCGCGCTCGCCACCGGCGCGGGAGCGTCGGAGACGTTGTGGGTGATGTCGATCGGTTGCGGGTTGTCGTCCGACAGCGCGACGGCGGTTCCCACGCCGAGGGCGACGACGGACACGGCAACGGCTGTCGCGGGCAGCCGCCTAAACCAACGGAAAACCAACGGAAAACCCCCTGTTGGTTGTCGTTCGTGCAGCCGCAGGTGCACCTCTCGGGGCGGCACCCTAGCGAATAAAATTCGCGTCTGCACTTCGGCGCCCACCAAGATCTCGAGCTTCTCGGACTGCTGATCGCGCTCGGCGCGCTGCTCGCGCTCGCCCCGACCCTCCGGATGCCGCTGCCGATCCTGCTCGTCCTCGGCGGCGTCCTCATGGGGTTCATTCCCGGCCTGCCGCAGGTGTCGCTCCCGCCGGACGTCGTTCTCGTGGCGGTGCTGCCGCCGCTCCTCTACTCGGGCGCGTTCTTCACCTCGCTGCGCGAGCTGCGGCGGAACAAGCGCCCGATCTCGCTGCTCGCGTTTGGGCTCGTCGGCACGACCATGGTCGTCGTCGCCGTCGTTGCGCACGAGTGGATCCACCTCTCGTGGGCGGTCGCGTTCACGCTCGGCGCGATCGTCTCGCCGACCGACGCGCTTGCGGCGACCGAGATCACGTCGAGGCTCGGCGCGCCGCGGCGCATCGTCTCACTCATCGAGGGCGAGAGCCTCGTCAACGACGGAACGGCGCTCGTCCTGTACAAGGCGGCGATCGGCGCGGCCGTCGGCGGGACGTTCTCGCTGCTCGACACCTCCGGCCGGATCGTGCTCAACGTCATCGGCGGCATCGCGGTCGGGCTCGCGGTCGGCTACGTCGTGCGCAAGGTCCGCAAGCGGCTCGACGACCCGCCGGTCGAGGTCGCGATCGCGGTGCTGAGCGGCTACCTCGCGTACCTGCCGGCGGAGGCGATCGGCGTGTCCGGCGTCCTCGCGGCCGTGACGATCGGCGTGTACATGGGCTGGCACACGCCCGAGCTGACGAACGAGCGCACGCGACTCGCCGGCGACTCGTTCTGGGAGATCTTCGTCTTCCTCGTCAACGCACTCCTGTTCGTGCTCGTCGGGCTGCAGCTGCGCGGCATCGTCGACGCGCTGTCCGGCTCCACACCGAAGCTCGCGATGTACGCACTGCTCGTCGCGGGGGCGGTCGTCGTCACACGGTTCGCGTGGGTCACGGTGGCCGCGTACGTGCCGCGCCTCATCTCGCGCCGCATCCGGGAGAACGACCCGTACCCGCCGTGGCAGTTCCTCGCCGTCATCTCGTGGGCCGGCATGCGCGGCGCGGTGTCGCTCGTCGCTGCGCTCGCGCTGCCGACGAACTTCCCGGACCGGCAGCTGATCGTGTTCCTGACGTTCGCGGTGATCGTCGCGACACTCGTCCTCCAGGGGCTGACGCTGCCGGCCCTCATCAATCTCGTGGACGTCCATGACGACGGGAGCGCCGACCGCGAAGACGCGAAGGCGCGGATCAAGGCGGCCGAGGCCGCGCTCGCGCGTCTCGAGCAGCTCGTCACCGACGGGGCCGTGCGCGAGGACACCGCCGAGCGACTGCGCGGCCAGCTCACGTTCCGCGCCAATCGCTTCCGGGCGCGGTTCGACGAGGACGACGACGGCGCGATCGAGGACCGGTCGCTCGCCTACCAGCGCGTCATGCGCGAGCTGATCGCCGCCGAGGAGGCGGCGCTCATCCACCTGCGCAACGAACGCGTCATCGACGACAACGTCATGCAGCGCGTGCAGCGGGACCTCGACCTCGAGGCCGCGCGGCTCGACGTGGATCGGTAGGGTGCGCGCCATGGATCCCGATCGCGCACGTGAGCTCCTCGCCGCCGAGCGCGCCCGCATCGAGCGGGGGCTCGCTGGTTACAAGCACGAGGACGACGCCGAGGAGTCCGACGAGGAGGACCCGGCGAACCTCGCGACCGATCTCTACATCGACGAGCTCGACGAGGGGCTCTCCGACGACCTCCGGCAGCAGCTGGCCGCGGTCGAGCGCGCAGAGGCGCGCCTCGCCGCCGGAACGTACGGCCTCTCGGTCGAGAGCGGCAAGCCGATCCCGGACGAGCGGCTCGAGATCTATCCGACCGCCGAGCGCACGGTCGAGGAAGAACAAGCCGCCGGCGGCTGACGGATCAGGCGATCTGCGGCTCGCCCAGATTTTGCATCGCCGTGAGTGCGCCCCGTTCCGCGAGCTCGCGGGTCGCCGCGAAGAATGTCTCCCGAAAGCGCTCGTTCTCGCGGATCGACGGCGTGAAGACCAGGTCGAGCTCGAGGAACGCAGCCGGGTCTTCTGCTGCGGCAGCCGCTTCGTCGGCATGTGGATCCGGAGCGCGTTCCGCCGCTGGGACGGTCGCGAGGTAGCGCGCCCAGCCGGCGAGTGCGAGCGCGGCACAATCGACCGGCCCGCCGCGCTCGAGCTGAGCGTCGATCGTGGGGATGAGAAAGCTCGGGAACTTCGACGTGCCGTCGATGCAAAGGCGCGCGATCTGGTCGCGCACGTTCCCGTTCTCAAAACGCCGGAAGACGGTCTCGGCATAGTCGCGCGCCGGGTGGCCGGGAATCTCCACGAGCGTCGGGATCGCCTCGGTCGAGAGGAACCGTTCGAGATACTGGCGCAGAGCGGGAATCGCGATGGCCTCGTCGACGAACTCGACGCCGGCGAGCGCCGCAAGGTAGGCCATGCACGAGTGGCTCGCGTTGAGCATGCGGAGCTTGTAGAGCTCCCAGTCGTGGACGCGATCGGTGAAGAGCACGCCGACGTCCTCCCACGCGGGCCGGCCTGCAGCGAAGTCGTCCTCGACCACCCACTGGCGGAACGACTCGCACACGACGGGCCAGGCGTCGTCGATGCCGACGTCGTCACGGAGCCATCGGACGTCCTCGTCGCGCGTCTGCGGAGTGATCCGGTCGACCATCGAGGTCGGGAATGTGCACGACTGCTCGACGTAGCGGAGCAGGTCGGCGCTCCGCGCAGCGGCGACGGTTGCGATCGCATGGCGTGTCACCGCTCCGCTGTCGGGGAGGTTGTCGCAGCTGAGGATCGTGATCGGCCTGCCTCCGGCGGCGAGCCGCGCATCGAGGCCGGACACGATCGTCTCGATCGTCGAGTTGCCGCCGGCGAGCGAGTAGCCGCCTTCGGTGATCGTCATCGACAGAATCGCGATCTCCGGATCGGCGACGCGTCGCGAAAACTCGGCCTCATTTCCCACCACGAGCCCGTACTCGACGATGCTGCCGACCACTCGGGGCATCGAGCCGTCGTTGTCGCGCTCGACGAGCGTGTACAGGCCGTCCTGCTGTCCGAGCGCGTCGGCCATGCGCCGGTCGGCGTCGAGCAGCCCGACACCGCAGATGCCCCAACCACCTCCCGAGGCCGCAACGTCGTCGGTGTACCGCGCCATGTGTGCGCGGTGAAAGCCGCCGACGCCGACGTGGAGGATGCGCGGCGAGACCGCGCGCCGGTCATACCGGGGGACGGGGACACCCAACGCAGCGATCGCGTCGAGGTTGTTCTGGGTGAGCGAGATCGTCACTTGACGGCGCCGAACGTGAGGCCGCGGACGAGCGAGCGCTGCGCGAGCCAGCCGGCGAGGATGACGGGCGCGACGGCCATTGTCGACGCGGCGGACATCTTCGCCCAG
>DASXLN010000203.1:0-4665 GCA_036496165.1 Gaiellaceae bacterium
GGTCGAAGGCCTGCGCGTGCGCCTGCCGACGAGCGGCGGCTCGGTGACGGTCGTCGACGGTGTCGACTACGAGGTGCAGCAGTCGGAGGTGTTCGGCATCGCCGGCGAGAGCGGGAGCGGCAAGACCGTGTCGATGCTCGCGCTGCTCGGTCTGCTCCCCGAGCGCTCGATCGTCGAGGGCAGCGCGCGCTTCGGCGGACGCGACCTGATCGCGATGCCGCGACGCGAGCTGCGCCGGCTGTCGGGACGCGAGGTGGCGATGGTCTTCCAGGACCCGTTCACGTCCCTCCATCCGATGCTCTCGGTCGGGAAGCAGCTGACGGAGCACGTCCGCCTCCATCTCGGCCTCGACCGGCAGGCGGCGGAGACGCGGGCTCTGGAGCTCCTCGCCGACGTCCGCATCCCGGATCCGCAGGTGGCCGTGCACCGCTTCCCGCACCAGTTCTCCGGCGGGATGCGGCAGCGACTCGCGATCGCGATCGCGCTCGCGTGTGGGCCGAAGCTCCTCATCGCCGACGAGCCGACGACCGCGCTCGACGTGACCGTGCAGGCGGGGATCCTGCGCCTGCTCGACCGGTTGCGACGCGAGCACGAGCTCTCCGTCGTCCTCATCACGCACGACCTCGGCGTGCTCTCGTCGCTCGCCGACACGGTCTCGATCTTCTACGCGGGCCGGGTGGTCGAGTCGGGGACGCGCGCGGACGTCCTGCAGCGGCCGCGGCATCCGTACACGAAGGCGCTCCTCGACGCACTGCCGCATCCGGAAGCGGCGAAGGAGAAGCCGCTCGTCGCGATCGCGGGCTTGCCGCCTGCTCCCGGCCGGCTGCCCGAGGGCTGCGCTTTCCACCCGCGCTGCGACTACGCGGTCGAGAGCTGCCGCACGGTCGTCCCGCCGCTCGTGCCGGCGGGCTCTCGCCGGCTCGCGTGCCCCGTCGATCCGTTCGCGGCATGAGCGCGCTCGAGCTGCGCGACGTCGTCGTCGACTATGAAGGCCGGGGCGGCCGGGTGCGGGCGGTCGCGGGCGCGACCGTGTCGGTCGAGGCGGGACGAATCGTCGGCCTCGTCGGCGAATCCGGATGCGGCAAGTCGACGCTCGCCCGCGCGGCAGTCGGTCTCGTGCCGGCGGCAAGCGGAACGATCGCGTTCGAGGGCCGGGAAGTGCGGCCGCTGACGCGTCGCGCCCGGCCGGCCGACCTCGTTCGGCTTCAGCTCGTGTTCCAGAATCCGTACTCGTCGCTCAACCCGCGACGCACGGCCGGGTCGCAGGTCGGAGACGGGATTCGCAGCCGCGCGCGGAGCGCGCGAGTGCGTGAACTGTTCGAGATCGTCGGCCTGGCGTCGGCGGCGGCGTCGCGCTACCCGCACGAGTTCTCCGGTGGACAGCGGCAGCGGATCGCAATTGCGCGCGCACTCGCAGCCGATCCGTCGGTGATCGTCCTGGACGAGCCGCTCGCGTCGCTGGACGCGTCGGCGCAGGCGCAGTTCGCGAACCTGCTCACGAGCCTTGCCCGCGAGCTCGGTGTCGGCATGCTGCTCATCTCGCACGACCTCGCCATCGTCCGGCATGTCGCAGACGAGGTCTCGGTGATGTACCTGGGCAGGATCGTCGAGCGCGCGGAAACGCTGCCGCTCTGGACGCAGCCGGCGCACCCCTACAGCGAGGCGTTGATCGCAGCGGTCCCGCGGCCGGACGGCGAAGGCGTGCTTCCGCACAGCCTGCCGGGCGAGGTGCCGGACCCGACGAACCCGCCGAGCGGGTGCCGGTTCCACCCGCGCTGTCCGTATGCCTTCGAGCGCTGCCGGGTCGAGGACCCGGCACTCGTGCCGCTCGCGGGCGGCCGCAGCGCCGCCTGCTGGTTGCAGCAACAGGATGCGCCTCCCGCAAACCTGGGCCAAGCCCGAGGCGTCAAATAGAACACCAACACGAAGGAGGAGTTCACGTGGCCACATCCCCCGCTCGCCGGTGGCGCTTTGCCGCTCCGGTCGCTGTGCTCGTCGCACTCGCGTGCGCCGGCGCTGCGTTCGGTGCGGCGTCCCATCGCGCAGCCGGCTCGACGCTTGTCGTCGACAACTCGTTCACGATCAAGACGTCGGATCCGCAGCGTGCGTTCGACCCGACCGCCTCGATCATCGACCGGGCGATCTACGACACGCTCTTCACCTACAACAAGGACGATCTTGCGCACCCGATCCCGCTGCTCGTTTCGTCCTGGAAGGGGTCGAACGGCGGCAAGACGTTCACCTTCCAGTTGAAGAAGACCGTCCATTTCGCCAACGGCACACCGCTCACGTCCAAGGACGTCGTGTTCTCACTCGACCGCTTGATCAACATCAAGGGGAACCCGGCATTCCTGCTCGCCGGGATCACCGTGAAGGCGAAAGGCAAGTACGGCGTCGTCATGACGTCGCAGACGCCGGCGACGCAGCTGCCGTCGATCCTCGCCAATCCGTCCACGGGCATCGTCAACTCGAAGCTCGCGAAGGCACACGGGGCGACCGCCGCCGCCAACGCGGCGACAGCCGACAAGGCGGAGCAGTGGCTGAACTCGTCCGCGTCCGTGGGCGCGGGCAGCGGCCCGTACACGCTCCAGTCGTACAGCTCGACCTCACAGATCGTGCTCGTCCCCAGCAAGAATTACTGGGGCAAGAGCAAGGCGAAGTTCTCGAACGTCGTCGTTCGCAACATGATCGCGGCGACTCAGCTGATCAACGTCCAGCGCGGCACGCACGAGATCGCAATCGACCTCTCGGCTGACCAGGCTCAGCCGTTGAAGAGCAACTCGAAGCTCCAGGTTTCACTGCAGCCGTCGACCTGGATCTTCTGGCTGTTCGCGAACAACGACACGTCGGTGTCCTCGGTGACCTCGAACAAGCAGTGGCAGCAGGCTGTTCGTTACGGCCTCGACTACCAGTCGCTGCTCTCGGTCGCGGGCCCCGGCGCCTATCAGACGCCGGGGATCATCCCCTCGATGTTCCTCGGTGCGCTGCCGGCCAAGGATGCGATCAAGCAGGACGTCGCGAAGGCGAAGTCGGCGCTCTCCGCATCGGGCGTCGGTAGCCAGAGTGTCAACCTCGAGTACCCGAGCGACTTGACGATCAACGGCGTCCCGTTCACGACGCTCGCCGAGAAGGTGCAGGCGAACCTCCAGTCGCTCGGCTTCAACATCCAGCTGTCGGGGTCGCCGACCTCGACCTGGCTGACGAAGTACCGCGGTGGCACCATGGCGTTCGGGCTCTCGCTCTGGGGCCCGGACTATCCGGATCCCGCCGACTACCTGACCTTCGCACCGGGCCAGCTCGTCGGGTTGCGCGCGGGTTGGAAGCAGGGCGCATCGCCTGCGATCGAGGCGCTTGCGGCGAAGCTGCTGACGACAACGGATGCCGCGCAGCGGCAGACGCTCTACCAGCAGTACCAGCAGGACCTGAACGCGAGCGGGCCGTACTTCCCGCTCATGCAGCCGACACAGGTGTTCGTCGCGACGTCCGACCTGAAGAACGCGGTCTACAACGCCGAGTACTCGGTCGACGTCACGAAGGTGTCGCCGAAGTAGCGGCGCGCTAGCGGTTCGCCACGAGGGCGGCGGGATAGGAGTTCAGCTTCTCCCCGCCGCCCTCGGCGACGACGATGATGTCCTCGATGCGAAGGCTGTAACGGCCGGGGATGATGATCGAGGGCTCGTCGGTGAATGTCATCCCCGCCTCGAGCGGCGTCACGTCCTCGGTCGAGAGGAACGGCCGCTCGTGGACGTCCATGCCGATGCCGTGGCCCATGCGGTGCCGGAAGTGCTCGCCGAGCCCCGCGTCCTCGATCGGCGCCCGGCACGCGGCATTCGCGTCGCGCGCCGCCGCGCCCGGGCGTGCAGCTGCACGGCCCGCCTCCTGGGCGGCGAGCATGACCTCGTACGCGTCGAGGTAATCCTGCGGCGGCTCGCCGCAGTAGACGGTCCGGCCGAAGTCCGAGCAGTACCCGTCGACGACGCCGCCGAAGTCGAACATCACCGACGTCCCCTCGGGGATGCCGTCGCGTCCGGTGTCGCGGCCGGAGTCGAAGTCGTCGTCGCCGAGGCCGGTGAAGATGTGCGTCGTGAAGGACGGGCAGCGCGAGCCGGCCGCGTGCAGCTCGTGCTCGACCGCCTCGACGAGCTCGAGCATCGTCACGCCCGGAATGACGAGCGGAGCAACGGCGGCCATCGTCTTCTCGACCGTCTCGATCGCGCGGCCCATCGCCGCGAGCTCTTCGTCGCTCTTCACCCGCCGCATTTCGTTGACGATGCGCGAGCCGGTGCGGAGCCGCTCGAAGCCGACCGCCGCGCCGAGGTGAAGTGTCGTTTCCGCCCAGACGCGGTCGCCGAGCGCGACGCCGCCCGAGCCTCCGATGCCGCCGGCGACGCGCCGGAAGGTCTCGGCGCCGTCATCGGTCTCGTTGACGACGATGACCTCGCCGTCCGGCTGCTCGTGGAGGTCGAAGGCAGCGAACATGCGCGGGAAGAGGAAGACGGGCTCCCGGTTCGGCCGAAAGAGGGCGCCGGTGACCCAGCCGTGCGCGTAGGAGATCCCGCCGAAGTTCGGGATCTGGCGTTCGACCCCGGTGAGGTACTCGAGATCTGCCGAGGGCGCGAGGAAGAGCGCGTCGACGCCCTCGGCCTCGAGCCGCTCGGAGAGGCG
>DASXLN010000204.1:0-6026 GCA_036496165.1 Gaiellaceae bacterium
CCAGCCCGGGAGCAACTGCTCGAGCTCCCGCGCCTTGTGCGGGTTGCGCGAGGCGAGCCACGCCCTAGGGGCGTGGAGCATCGACCGCCTCCTGCTGAAGTCGAGAGATCTCCTCGATCCCGCCCTCGGCGAGGCCGAGCAACTCGTCGAGCCGTTCCCGTGTGAACGGATCCTTCTCCGCCGTCGCCTGGACTTCGACGAGGCGGCCGTCGCCGGTCATGACGACGTTCATATCGGTGTCGGCGTTCGAGTCCTCGGAGTAGTCCAGGTCGAGCATCGGCACGCCGTCGACGACGCCGACCGACACCGCGGCGATGGAGTCGGCGAACGTGCGCGAGAGCCCGAAGTGGTCGAGCGCGCGGCGTCCCGCGACGTACGCGCCGGAGATCGCGGCGCAGCGCGTGCCGCCGTCGGCCTGGAGGACGTCGCAGTCGAGCCACAGCGTCCGTTCGCCGAGCGCGCGGAAGTCGGCGACCGCGCGAACCGCGCGGCCGATGAGGCGCTGGATCTCGACGGTGCGGCCCTGCTGCTTGCCGCGCGACGCCTCTCGCTCAACGCGGTCGCCGGTCGATGCGGGCAGAAGCGAGTACTCGGCGGTGATCCACCCGCGGCCGGAGTTGCGCAGCCAGCGCGGGATGTCCTCCTGGATCATCGCGGTGCAGAGGACGATCGTCTTGCCCTGCGTGACGAGCGCAGACCCGTGCGGCTGCTCGAGGAAGTCGGGCTCGATCGTCAAGAGCCGCAGCTCGTCCGGCTGCCTTCCGTCTGCGCGGCTCATGCGGCGGCACCGAGTTGCGCGAGCGTCACGTGCTCGACGTCGCCGATGGGCAGCTGCAGGAAGCGGCGGCCCGTCTCGCGGAACGAGCCCGCGTCGCCCGTCGTCAGGAAGCGGTACTCGCCCCTGCGTCCCGTGTCGTTCTCGATCCGCTTGCGCGCGAGCGTGTCGGACACCTCGCGCGCCGTCTCCTCCGCGGAGAACACGAGCGTGACATCGCGCCCGAACACGCGCTGGAAGACGGGACGGATGAGCGGGTAGTGCGTACAGCCGAGGATGACGGTGTCGACGCCTGCGTCCTCGAGTGGCGCCGCATACTCGCGCACCGCCTCCTCGAGCTCCTCGCCGTAGGCGTCGCTCTCGATGAGCGGGACGAGCCGCGGGCACGGGACCGACGTGAGCTCGACGCCGGCATCGAGCGTCTGCACGAGCTCGCGGTAGCGGCCGCCGTCGACGGTGCCCTGCGTCGCGAGCAGCCCGACACGGCGGTTGCGCGTCGCCTGCACGGCGGCGCGCGCCTCCGGCGAGATGACGCCGATGACGGGAACGGCGAGCTCCGACTGCAGCTGCGGCATCGCGGCAGAGGTCGCCGTGTTGCATGCGACGACGATGAGCTTCACGTCCTGCGCTTCGAGGAACGTGCCGATCTCGCGGGCGAAGCCCCGCACCTCGTCGAGCGGGCGCGGCCCATAGGGCAGGCGCGCGTGGTCGCCGAGATAGACGAAATCCTCGTGCGGAAGGGTCACGAGGCACTCGTGCAGGACGGTGAGGCCGCCCACCCCCGAGTCGAATACGCCGACGGCTCGCCGATCCACGGTGGGATCTTAGGCTTAGGGTGTAGGGATGCTCCCACTCTTGCTCGCCGCCGCGCTCTTCAGTGCCGCGTCGCCCCAGCCGGTGACGGTGACGGCGTCCGACGGCGTCCCGCTCGCCTGCTCGATCGTCGAGCCGGACGGCACGCCTCCCGCCGGCGGCTGGCCCGCGGTGATCCTCTTCCACGGCCTCGGCGGCTCGCATGCGGACATGGAGCCGATCGCGACGGGCGCGTTCGCACCGGCGGGGTTCGTCTCGCTCGAGTGCGACACGCGCGGCACCGGCGCGTCCGGCGGGCTGTTCGGCCTCGACGGCCCGCGCGAGAGCCAGGACGCTCGCGACCTCTTCACCTGGCTCGCGGCGCGTCCGGAGGTATCCGACACGCAGATCGGCGCATTCGGCATCTCGCTCGGCGGCGGCGCGGTGTGGAACGCAACCGCAGCGGGCGTTCCGTTCAAGGCGATCGTCCCCGTGATCACGTGGACGAACCTCACGACGGCGCTCGCGCCGCAGGGCGTCCCGAAGACGGCGCTCGTGCAGCTGCTCGCCGCTCTGACGCCGGCGTCGCGCTGGGATCCGGCGCTGCTCGCGTCCGCGTCCACGCTCTCGCAGGGAACGGTGACGGCCGATGCCGCCGCAGCCGCCTCCGCACGCTCGCCGCTCGCGCAGCTGTCCTCCATCTCGGTGCCGACGCTCCTGGTGCAAGGCCGGCACGACTTCCTCTTCGACGTCGACCAGGCCGAGACCGCGTACCGGCAGCTCGCCGGACCGAAGGAGCTGTACATCGGCGACCTCGGACACGTGCCCGCGCCGAACCCGCCGGCCGAGACGCCGACGTATCTCGGGCTCGTGGTCAAGTGGTTCGTGAAGTACCTCGACGGAGCCGGCAGCGCCGGTGCGCCGGTCGAGCTCGCGCACGACCCGTGGGACGGAAAGGTGACGTCGTACACCGGCCTTCCGGCGACGAAGCGCGCGTCGGTGACGCTGCCCGGCACGACGACCATCGCCGCAAGCGGGAAGGTCGGGCGCGAAGCACGCATCACCGGCGGCCCGCACGAGACGTTCGGTGACTCGACCGTCACAGTCCGGTACTCGGGCGCGAAGAGCTGGGACCACCTCGTCGCCGTCCTGTCGGCGAGCGGCATCCCGACGCCGATCTCGACCGGCGCGTGCCCGATCACGTCGGCGAGCGGCGTCGTGCAGATCCATCTGATGAACGAGAGCGTGCGCGTGCCCGCGGGCGCGAAGTTCACGGTCACGCTCTCTGCGACGTCGGGCGCGGCGCCGGTGTACGCGACGCCGGAGCCCGCAGGCGCGTCGCTCACGGTCGGCCGCGTGACGCTCCAGCTCTCGTTCCTGAAGAAGGCAGTCTCGAAATAGCGCCGAGCGTTCGGGTCGGCACCTGCTCGTGGGCCGACGAGGCGCTGTCGAAGTACTTCTATCCACCGAAGCTGCCGGCGCGGGAACGGCTCGCGTACTACGCCGACCACTTCGACACGGTCGAGGTCGACTCGACGTACTACCGCCTGCCGACCGAGTCGATGGTGCAGGGGTGGGCGGAGCGGACGCCGGCCGGGTTCGTCATGCACGTGAAGGCGTTCGGGCTGATGACGCGCCACCCCGTGAAGGTCGAGGTGCTGCCGGAGGATCTGCGCGATGCGATGCCGGTTGACGAGCGCGGCCGCGTCGACCGTCCGCCACGCGAGCTGCGCGGCGAGGTGTTCAGCCGCTTCCTCGCCGCGCTCGAGCCGCTCCGCTCGTCGGGCAAGCTCGGCGGGATTCTCATGCAGCTGCCGCAGTACGTCGTCTTCAAGGAGAGCTCGTTCGAGTACCTCGAGTGGGCACGCGAGCAGCTCGCGAACGACGAGATGCTCGTGGAGTTCCGCCACCGCTCGTGGCTCGACGACGCGAACCGCGCCGAGACGCTGTCGTTCCTCGAGCGCATCGGCGCGACATACGTCACCGTCGATGCGCCGAAGTCGGAGGAGGCGAAGAACCTCGTCCCTACCGTGCCGGCGGTGACCTCCGAGACAGCGTATGTCCGCTTCCACGGGCGCAACCTCGCGACGTGGAACAAGCGTGGCGGCTCGGCCGCGGAGCGCTTCGACTACCTGTACAGCGAGGAGGAGCTCGCCGAGTGGGTGCCGGCGCTACGCGAGCTCGCAGGCGAGGCGCAGCAAGCATTTGCGTTCTTCAACAACAACTCGTCGGCGCAGGATCCGCGCAACCCGCTCGCGCGCGTGTCGCAGGCGGCCACGAACGCCGCCGAGCTGCGTAGTCTTCTGGGAGCATGAGAGTCCTTTCCGTCGTCCACGGTCCCGAGGCCCGCGCCGAGCTCTTCGAGCCCGTCGTCGAGCGCGCCGGGCATGCGATCGACGAGTGGAGCTTCTCGTGGGATCGCAAGCCGCCGCGCCCGCTCGAGTCGTACGACGCCTATCTCGTGTTCGGCGGTGCGATGCACCCCGACCAGGAGAACACGCACACGTGGCTCCCGGAGGAGATCGCGTGGCTCGAGACCGTCATCGCGGAGCGGCGTCCCGTCCTGGGCGTCTGCCTCGGCGTGCAGCTCCTGGCGCGCGCGGCCGGCTCGCGCGTGTGGCGGCTCGACGAGCCCGAGATCGGCTGGATCGACATCGAGCTGAACGACGCCGGCCTCGCGGATCCCGTGCTCGGCTCGATGCCGAGGCGGTTCCCCGGGCTCGTGTGGCATCACTACTCGTACGACGTGCCGGACGGCGCGATCGAGCTCGCGCGGACGGATCGCACGACGCAGGCGTTCAAGCTCGGCGACGCGTGCTGGGGCGTGCAGTTCCATCCCGAGGTGACGGGGATCCAGCTCGACAAGTGGACGGCCGACTTCGAGGATCCCCCGCCAGACCCCGACGGCATGCGCGGAGAGACGCGCGCGCACATCGGCGCATGGAACGAGCTCGGCCGGACGTTGTGCTCGGCGTTCCTCAGTGCGGCCGAACGCGTGCTCGTGCACGCGGCGTAGTCACCGCCGACTGCTCCGACAGGCGACAGGGCGGTCGCCCAGACAACCGGCCCGTTCCTGGAAGGCACTCTTTGCGAGAAAGATTCAGGCGCCGGACGGGTTCATATCTTCCGTGGTCGGCGGGCTACTTGAACGTTCGATCCGAGCAGCCCTGGGGTTGCCATCGTTTCGCCTATTCGTCCTTGCGTGCACCACCGTTCTCATTGTTGTGGGCGTTGCCGCACCGGGGCGCGCAGGGACCGATGCCTTTGTTGAGCACGGGGTCGTCGCGACTGTGGGTCCGCGGGTGGAGCTGTGGGGTGATCCGAGAACCGGCGAGATTGCGCTGCGCCGCGAGGGCGAGAGCTCGGTTGTGATTGTTCAAGGCAAGGTCGTCGATCACATCGACGGCGGGCACCTGAGCGAGCTTGCCAGCTACCGACGAGCAAGCGCAGCGTGGTTTCCCGTTCGCCTGCGCTACGGACTGACCCTGGCTGCCGCCCGGACCGCCCTGTCTGCCGGTGAACGCGTTTCTCGCCCCTCACTCATGACGCCGCCGCAACCGTCGTGGCATTTGAGCACCTACACCCGAGTCTGGGACTTCGACACCGACATCGATCTACTCCGGCGTTCGGTCTCGCTTCAGCTTCCGAGCCACATTGCAGTTCGCGTCGCGGGTCTGCGACTCGCAGACCTCGCGCAGGTGCGCACACGAGGCCCGGGACCACGCGATACCGGTCTCAGCGCCATGATCACCTACAGCAGCGCTCCCACCCGACTCGGAACAGACGACCACGAACTCATCCTCAACGCTGCCGCGTCGAGCACCGAGATGGGAGACACAAACGCGATGCTGTTCAAAAGGACGAAGAACGCGTTGTTCAGCCGCGCCTACGCTGCCCGACTCGTCAACGACCACCAGGCGATCATCCAATACCGTCAGACATACATCGCCCTCACGGCGACGTGGGCACCTACGCGATCAGCCTGGCGGGCACTGCTCCTGCAGCTGGGCCTGTGAGTGATGCGACAGCTCCTTCTAGCCCTTGCCCTAGGCGTCGCGATCGGCGCCGCTGCCGCTTCGCTGGTCTTCGTCACTCGGCACCACCGGAGTTGGCAGGAGCAAGAAGCGCAAGCCCTCGCGCACGGGCTCGCATGCAACGGGACCACCGGGCTGAACATCGCTTGCGCGCCGATCACCGACTTCCACGAGACCGCAGCCGGGACGTGGGAACTGCGCCTCGGGAGTCCGCCCCATGCCCGCTGCTTCCACGTGGTACTCGCTCAACCCGCCCGCGCGCACGCCTGCACCTAACGCCCGTCGGGGTACATTCCCGAACGCTGGCGCAGTCAAGGCCTACGAGCGCTGGATCGGCGCGCTGCTGATCAGCTGCCGGGCGTACTCGGCGTTCGCGACTGCCTCGTCCTCGGTGGCAAAGGTTTGCATCGACCGAGCCGCAGGCG
>DASXLN010000205.1:0-2773 GCA_036496165.1 Gaiellaceae bacterium
CCGCGCCGTGCGGCGATCTGCTTCACGTGGATGGCGAGCGCGCCGCAGCTGACGACGACCTTCGTCATCCCGGGAACTTCAGCTGGTCGATGAACAGGTCGTTGAAGTCGGCGCGCCCAGAGAGCTCGACGTACTCGACCTCGTCGAGGATCGCGTTCGCGGCGGCGCGCTCGGTGACCGACAGCGCGACGATCTTCGCGCCCTCGCCGGCGACGTTTCCCGCAGAGACGATGCGCGCCAGCGGCAGCTTCGGCACGAGGCCGATCTTCACCGCGCTCGCCGCGCTGAGGTAGGAGCCGAACGAGCCGCCGAGCAGAACCTGCGCGATCTCCTCGGGCTCGATGCCGAGGTCGCGGCAGAGAATGTTCCACCCGGTCGCGATCGACGCCTTTGCGAACTGGAGCTCACGCACGTCGCGCTGCGAGAGATAGACGTCGTCGGAGAGGTAGAAGACGTTTTCCTCGCCGATCTGCCCGAAGCGATCCGACGTCTCGAGGATGAAGCGCCCCGAGTGATCGAGCATGCCGGCGCCGACGAGCTCGGCGACCGCGTCGACAAGGCCGGAGCCGCACATGCCGACGGGGGCGACATCGCCGATCACGGTCAATTGCACCTCGCCGTCGACGATCTTCACGCCCTCGATGGCGCCGTCGGCGGCGCGCATGCCGCACTTGATCTGCGCCGCCTCGAACGTAGGCCCGGCGGGCGCGGCGGTCGCGAGCGTCTTGGCGGAGGAGCCGAGCACGATCTCCGAGTTCGTGCCGACGTCGATGAAGAGGCGCACGCGGCGGTCGAGCGTGATGCCGGTCGCGAGGATGCCGGCGACGATGTCGGGGCCGACGTACGCGCCGAGCGCGGGGAACGTGACGGCCGGCGCGCGGCGGTGGACGGCGACGCCGAAGTCGGCCGCGGTCGCCTCGGGCATGCGCCGCGTGACGACGGTGAACGGCGCCATCGACAACGGCTCCGGGTCGATGCCGAGCGCGATCTGGATCATCGTCTGGTTGCCGGCGACGACGATCTCGTACACCTCACCCGGGTCGACCTCCGCTTCCGCGCACACCTCGTCGGTGAGCTGCTGGAGCGTCTCGTGCGCGTGGCGTTGCAAGCGTTCGAGCGCGTCGTCCTCCATCATGATCGCCGAGATCCGCGTGATGACGTCTGCGCCGAACGGCTGCTGCGAGTTGAGGATCGAGCGCACCGCCTTCGGCAGTCCCGTCTCGAGATCGAGCAGCGTCGCGACGACGGTCGTCGTGCCGAGGTCGAAGGCGATCGCGTGGCGGCTGCCGCTCGTGTCGCCCTCCTCCACGTCGATGAGCAGGTCGTCGGCGACGACGGCGGTCACCTTCCAGTCCGCGCGGCGCAGCGTGCCGCCGAGCTCGCGCACGATGCCGAGCGGGACGCGCAGCTCGAGGTCGTCCATCGCCGCGAGCAGGCGCTCGAGATCCGACTGCTGGTCCTCGAGCGTCGACTCGACAAGCTCGACATAGCGCTTCTGCACCGCAGGCCTGAGGATGACGTGACGCCCGACACCGACGAGCGCGGCCTTGGGGCGCGTCTGCAGCGGCGGAACCTCGACGGTCAGATCCTCGAGCGTGTTCGCGCGGCATGCAAGGCGCCAGCCGCTCTTCAGTTCCTCGATCGTGAACGCGCGCGGATCGACCGCACTGATGGGCGCGTTCCCCGAGACGACCTTGACCTTGCACTTCTTGCACGTGCCGTGGCCGCCGCACGTCGAGTCGATGGCGACGCCGTTCCAGCTGGCGGCGTCGAAGATGGTTGTGCCGGCGAGCACGCGCGCCTCCTTGACGGCGCGATCCTCGCCCGACTGCAGGAAGCGCAGGCGGACGCGATCGGGGTGCTGCTCCTCCGGGAGGTCGACGACGGCGCTCACGTCGTTGCTGCGGCCTGCTTCTCGCGGTACATGCGGATCCAGGTGGCGCCCCACTCGTCCCGCCCCAAGAGGAAGTCGGTCGCGCGGACGGCCTCGACCATTTCCGGGCGGCGCGAGTCCATGATCGCGCTCGTCAATCCGTGGCTCTGCGCAACGGCGAGGAACGCGGCGCCGAGCGTGTGGCGCCCGGGTAGACCGAACGACGTGTTGCCGGCGCCGCACGTCGTGTTCACGCCGAGCTCGTCGCGCAGCAGGTGCAGCGTCTCGATGAAGAGGGTGACGGCGCGCGGCTCGGCGCCGATCGGCATCGCGAGCGGGTCGATGATCACGTCCTCGGGCGGGATACCGTGGTCGCCGGCGACGGAGACGATCTTCTTCGCGATCTCGACGCGGCGCTCCGGCTCCATCGGAATGTCCTCCGCGTTCGCGAGCCCGATGACGGCGGCGCCGTGGCGCGCGACGATGGGCAGGATCGCCTCGAGCCGCTCGTCCTCCCCGGTAACGGAGTTGACGAGCGCCTTGCCCTGGTACGCGGAGAGCCCGGCCTCGAGCGCCTCGATGACGGACGAGTCGATGCAGAGCGGGACGTCGGTCAGTCCTTGAACGAGCGGAATGGCTGCGCCCATGAGCGCGATCTCGTCGGCGAGCGGGTCGCCGACGTTGACGTCGAGCATGTCGGCGCCGCCGGCGAGCTGCTGCGCGACGTCGATCTCGAGCTGGGAGAGGTCGCCCGCCTGGAGCTGCGCCTGGAACGCCTTCCGGCCGGTGGGGTTGATCCGCTCGCCGATGACGCAGAACGGCTGGTCGGGGCCGATGACGACCGTTCTAGACGGCGACTGGACGACTGTCTGCACGCGTCTCCCTTGTTGGTATGCCGAG
>DASXLN010000206.1:0-27146 GCA_036496165.1 Gaiellaceae bacterium
CGAGAAGTACTCCCGCGGGACGTTGAGCGGCCGGCGCACCGGTTCGTTGCGGCGGACGGAGACGACCTCCGCGCCGGTTGCGAGTGCGTTCAGCCACTCGGTCGCGGCGGCGAGCCCGGCGCCGACGATCGTCACCGTCGATGCGTAGTCGTGCGGCTCGTACGAGTGCACGACGCGCGGGTCGCCGTGCAGCTCATCGGGGAGGTTCAGCCCGGGATGCCCCGTGGCGACGAGCACGTGCCGGAACGTGCCGTGCCCGTCGAGCTCGAACCCACCGTCGACGGCTCGGACGTGCTCGATGCGCTCCCGCCGGATGCTGCGCTCCCAGCCGCTTCGCTCGCGGAGCCGCTCGACGTGCGCGAGGAACTCTCCGACCGTCGGGTGGTAGCGGTCGAGCAGCGTTCCGGCGAGCGGCCGCGGCGACCGTCGCGCGAGCGCGGAGCGGAAGGCAAGGCCGGGAAACGAGGTGGGGTTGCAGTGCCCGTCGCTCTCGGAGCGCATCTCACACTGCTGGATTGCGGCCGCGTGGCGCCGGAAGGTCGCAGCCGGGTCGTCGTCGGTGCCGAAGACGGCGATCTCGCCCGGCTCGAGCTCGCGGCGCAGGGTCTGGTACGCCGTGAACCCGGCGAGGCCCGAGCCCACGATCGCGACTTGCATTACTTCACCGAACCGGCGAGCAGTCCCTGGACGAAGTACCGCTGGAACGCGAAGAAGACGCAGAGCGGGACGACGAGCGAGATGAACGATGCCGGCGCGATGATGTCGATGCTCGTCCCGAACTCGCGCAGCTGTCCCGCGATCCAGACGGTGATCGGCGTCGTGTTCTGCCCGAATGTGAGCGCGACGAGCAGGTCGTTCCACGTCCACAGGAACTGGAAGATCGCGAGCGACGCGATCGCCGGTAGCCCGAGCGGCAGGATGAGCCGCAGGAAGATGACGATCTCGTTCGCGCCGTCGATGCGCGCCGACTCGAGGATGTCCTTCGGGAGGCCGACGAAGAAGTTGCGCAGCAGGAAGATCGCGAAGGGCAGTCCGAACGCGACGTGGAAGAGCGCGATGCCCTCCCACGTGTCGAACAGATGCGTGAGGTCGTAGAGCTTGAACATCGGGATCAGCGCCATCTGAATCGGCACGACGAGCAATCCGATGACGCCGATGAAGATCCAGTCGCGGCCGGGGAAGTCGAGCCACGCGAATGCGTAACCGGCCATCGCGCCGATGATGACCACGAGCAGCGTGTTGCCGACGGCGATGTACGCGGTCGTCTTCAAGGCCTGGATGAGCCCGGCGTTGTGGAAGAGCGCGTCGTAGTTCGACCAGGTCGCGACGCTCGGGTGCGAGAAGAACTGCCACCACCCCTTCGACGCGAGCGCGGACGCGGGCAGGATCGACGTGATGAAGAGGCCGACCGTCGGTACGAGCCAGAGCGCGCCGAGGACGAAGAGAATGATGTGGATCGGCCCGCGCGCGACCGCGCGCAGGATCTTCGCCGCGACGGTGTCGCGCGGCGCCGGGATCTCGATCGCGGGCGCGGCAGCGGCCACTATGCGTCCCTCCTGAAGCGGCGGATGTTGAGCGCGAGCACCGGGATGACGAGCAGGAAGAGGAAGACGGCGATCGCCGAACCGACGCCGAAGTTCCCGCCGCCCTGGAAGGCGGCGAAATACATCGCGAGCGCGATGACGTTCGCCTTCGCGTATTCCGACTCCGGTGCGAGCGCGAAGACGATGTCGAAGACCTTGAGGACGTTGATGATCATCGTGATGAAGACGACGCTCAATACCGGCGCGAGCAGTGGCACGGTGACACGGCGGAAGGTCTGCCACTCGGTCGCGCCGTCGGTGCGCGCTGCCTCGAGCACGTCGCGCGGCATCGACGCGAGGCCGGCGCCGATCACGACCATGGCGAAGCCCGCCCAGATCCAGATGTACGCGATCAGGAGCGACGGGACGATGAGGTTCGGCCCGAGCCACGCATAGCCGGCAAACGGCTTCGCGAACGTCTGCGCGCCGATCCCCGCGTGGTACGTCCCGGCGGGGACCTTGGAGAAGTCGAAGGCGCCGTCCGCTCCCGTCTTCGTCGACTGCACCGTCTTCCCGCCTGCGTCCTTCAGCTCGACCGTGACCCCGGGGAGCCCGAGCTCGCCCTTCTCGACGACGCCGGGCTTGCCGCCGCCGGGCTTGAAGTCGCGCCACACCGTGCCGACGACGTCGCCCGATTTGGGTGCGGGCGTCACCGCCTGCGCCGCGTTCTTCGGCACCTGGTCGGGCGCGATGCCGGTCAACCCGAGCAGGGCGACGCCGCCGGGATGCGTCGGCGTCTTCAGGAGCATCCCGCTGCCCGACTGGACGAGCGCCGGCGTCGACGGCAGCGCGCTCGAGAGGACGCCGGCGGGACTGACGACGCCGTGGACCACCTTGCCGAGGGCGTTGATCGCGCCGAGGCCGGGATCCTGCTGGTACATGATCCGCCACGTCACGCCGGTCGCGAACGCGGAGATCGCGATCGGCAGGAAGACGACGGTCTTGAACGCGACCGCCCAGCGCACGCGCTCGGTGAGGACGGCGAAGACGAGGCCGATGGCGGTGACGAGCGCCGGCACGACCGCGACCCAGATCGCGTTGTTCTTGATCGCCGTCGTCAGCGTCGACGTCGTGAACAGCGTCTTGTAGTTGTCGATCCCGACCCACGTGCCGATGAAGCCCGTCTGGCCGAAGAAGCTGCGGATGATCGTGTAGACCGTCGGATAGACCAGCCACACGCCGAGCAGGAGGAACGCGGGCGCGAGGAAGAACGCGCTCACGAGGTACCTGCCGAGCCGGCCCGGCTCGGACGAGGGAGGCGGAGCCGCCGCGACCGGCGGCTCCGCCGTGATTCCCCCTGCGCTCACTGTGGTGTTACTTGCCCTTCTTGTATGCCGATGCGGCGGCCTTCTCGAGCTGCGACTGAATGCCCGAGACGTTCTTGGGGTTCTTCAGGAAGTCCTGGAAGAGGCCCCACTCGCCCTGGCCGGCAGTTGCGCCGAACGACGGCGGCTGCTCGTCCGACATGTCGAACACGACCTGCTTCGCGGAGCCGATAGGAGCCTCGGTCGCTTTCGTGATCGGGTCGGGATAGATGCTCGCCGGCACGTTCTTGTTGCCGGTCCCGAAGCCGCCCTGCTTCGCCCACACCTCTGCGGCCTGCGGCGAGGCGAGGTACTTCACGAACGCCTCGATCGCCGGGTTGTCACGGAAGGTGACGAACAGGTCGCCGCCGATCTCGACCGCGCCGGCATCGGCGCCGGGCGTGATGGACGGCCACGTGAACGTGTTGAAGCCGGTCTTCGCCTTCGCCTTCGTCGACGAGGTGATGACGCCGCCGACGAAGTCGGCCTCGAACACCATTGCCGCCTTCGGGGGCGAGCCGAACGCGTTCGTGACGGAGTCGTTGAACCCGTACTGGAGGGCTCCGCTCGTCCCGCCGGCGACGTTCGACGTATCACCGATGATCTTCGCCATCGTCGTGAGGGCGGTCTTCACCGACGCGTCGGTCCACTTGATCTTGTGCTGCGACAGCTGGTTGTACTTCGCCGCGCCGAACGTCCGGAGATAGATGTTCTCGAACATGTCGGTGAGCGTCCAGCCGTCGGCGCCGCCGATCGAGTACGCCGGCGTGCCGCTCGCCTTGATGGTCCCCGCGTCCTTCAGCAGCTGCGCGAACGTCTTCGGAGGCGTGACGCCCGCGGTCTTGAAGGCCGGGACGTTGTACCAGACGACAGACTTGTTGGCCGCCTTGAAGACGAGCGCGTACAGCTTGCCGCTGTAGGTGCCGAGGCTCTGCCACGCCGGTGCGAAGTTCGCGGAGATCGCCGACTTCGCGTAGGTGATCGGCTTCAGCTTGCCCTGCTTCGCGAGCTGCGCGACCGTGCCCGGCTGTGCGATGTCCGCCATGTCGGGCGGATGTCCGCCGGCGACCGCGGTCTGGAGCACCGTCGGCAGGTTGTTGCCGACCGGCTTGTAGTTGACGTGGACGTTCGGATACGTCTTGTTGAACGCGTCGATCACGTTCTGGAACTGCTTCTGGCCCGACGACGAGGTCCAGATGCCGTCGAAGCTGATCGTCCCCTTCACCGCCAGATTTTGATGGGCTGCCCCTGTGCGGGCGCCTGCGAGCCCGGCGGTGACGAGCAGGGCGGTCGTAGCTGCGGCTGCGGCGACGACCACGAGACGAGTACGGGTCATGCGGCTCCTTTCGTGCTTCCTGTTCCGTCGTAGATTCCCAATCCCGTTTGCGGGTCGAAGAAATGCAGCGAGCGCGTATCGACGGCGACCTCGATCGGCTGCCCGGGGCGGACGCGCGAGCGTGCGCCGAAGCGGCCGACGAGCGTCGCCGTGTCGCTCACCGCAGCCTCGTCGACTGCGCGGTCGTCGCCGACGTCCTCCGCGAGCTCGCGGACTTCCTCCGTCGTGGCGTGCCTCGCCTTGATCCCGAAGTGGACCATGATCTCGGAGCCCAGAGCCTCGGTCAGCTCGGTGTTCCCGCGCAGCCGTTGCTCGTTCGGCGAGCTCGGGACGAGTGCGGCGTCCTCGAGGTCCTCCGGGCGGATGCCGAGCACGATCGGCTTGCCGACGAAAGCGGCGAGCCCGGGGCGGGCCTGCACCTCGGCCGCCTCGATCGTGATCGACTCCTCGCCGATCTTCGCCGCGAAGCCGCCGTTGCTGCGTTCGAGCGTCGCCTCGATCATGTTCATCGCCGGGCTGCCGATGAAGCCGCCGACGAAGAGGTTGACCGGCCGGTCGTAGAGCGTCTGCGGGTCCGCGACCTGCTGCAGTTCGCCCTTCCGCATGACGGCGACGCGGTCGCCCATTGTCATCGCCTCGATCTGATCGTGGGTGACGTAGATGGTGGTGACGCCGAGGTCGTGCTGGAGGCCGGCGATCTCGGCGCGCATCTGCACGCGCAGCTTCGCGTCGAGGTTCGACAGCGGCTCGTCCATGAGGAATGCCGCCGGCTCGCGCACGATCGCGCGACCCATCGCGACACGTTGCCGCTGTCCGCCCGAGAGCGCGCGCGGCTTGCGCTTCAGGAACGGCTCGAGCCCGAGGACGCGCGCGGCGTTGTCGACGCGCTTCTCGATCTCTTCCTTCGGCAGCTTCTTGATCTTGAGGCCGAACGCGATGTTGTCGTACACGGACAGATGCGGATAGAGCGCGTAGCTCTGGAACACCATCGCGATGTCGCGATCGCGCGACGGCACGTGGTTGACGACGCGGTCGCCGATCTTGAGCACGCCGCTCGAGATGTCCTCGAGCCCGGCGACCATGCGCAGTGCGGTCGTCTTCCCGCAGCCCGACGGCCCGACGAGGACCATGAACTCCCCGTCGTTGATGTCGAGATTCAGGTCGTGGACCGCTGTGGTGCCGTCGGCATAGGTCTTCGTGACCCGATCGAACGTCACTCCAGCCATTGGGCGAAACCCTCCCGGTTCGACTCCTACAGCGATCCTAAACAGCATGGGGCCTCCGGGTCGAGTAACGTGCCGATTGCCACCAGCGACGGAAGGAGGAGGTCCGACGATGCACATCGGCGGCGTCATGCGCGTCCAGCTCGTCACCGCAGGCCCCGATCAGACGGCGGCGGACGCGATCCGGACGATGGTCGACGCGGGAGTCGGGTCGGTCGTCGTCGTCGAAGGGCCCGAGCCGGTCGGGATCTTCACCGAGCGAGACGTGCTGCGGCTCGCTGCCGCCGGCTCGTCGTTCGGGACGACCCTCCTGCGCGACGTGATGACCCGGAACCCGCTGACCGTCGCGCCGGACGTGAGCATTCTCGACGCCGCGCAGCTCATGGGTCAGCGCAACCTGCGACACCTTCCGGTCGTCGAGGGGGGCAACCTCGTCGGCATCGTCTCCATCCGCGACGTCCTCGGCTTCCTCGCCGAGCGCCTGTGGTCGGAGCGCGACGAAGCCGCGCACGACACCGCTCGCGCGCTGCTCTCCCGCGACTAGCGAAGGCCGGGCGGCGTCGCGTCCGGCGCGTGCACGCTCTCGAGCTGGCCGGCGTCGCCGACGAACCGCCGTGCGGCGAAGCGGCCGCGGAGCGCGAGCGCAGCGACGACGAGGATTGCCGCGAGGGCGACGCCGATCGTCCAGTGCTCGAGGCTGAGCGCGGTTTGCCGCGCCTGCCCCTCCCATTCGCCGGGGTCGTACCGGTTCGAGATGCTGTTCGTCGGGATCAGGTCGACGCCCTTCGGGAACCGTGCGGTGTGGTGCGCCGCCCACGTCTTCGTCTTGTGCGCGACCGCCATCGCGTCGACGATCGCCGCGACACAGGCGACGTAGAACCCGTAGGGAAGGCGCGTCGCGACCCAGCCGCCGAGGACGAGCAGCAGCGGCGGGACGAGCGCCCACAGCCAGATGCGCAGCTCGTTCGTGGCGGCGGGGTCGTGGAAGGCCTGGTGCAGGACGACGCCGTCGCGCCACGCAACGACGCGCGGCTTCTCGACCGCGAGCGATGCGGACATGAGCGACGAGAAGAAGAGCGGGATGGCGATGAACGCGGCGATGCCGAGTGGCGCCTTGCTGCGGACGGGCATCACGCGAGCTTCTCCGCTGCGAGCACGCGTGAGAGGAACTCGCGCGTGCGCGGCTCGCTCGGCTCGGTGAAGATCTGCGCAGGAGGTCCTTCTTCCAGGATTCGTCCGGCGTCGAGGAAGCACACCTTGTCGGCGACCTCGCGCGCGAAGCCCATCTCGTGCGTCGCGAGGATCATCGTCATGCCGCTCTCGGCGAGCTCGCGAACGAGCGCGAGCACCTCCGACACGAGCTGCGGGTCGAGCGCGCTCGTGATCTCGTCGAGGAGCAGCACTTTCGGGCCCATCGCGAGCGCGCGCACGATTGCGACGCGCTGCTGCTGGCCGCCGCTCAACCGGTCCGGGAACTCGTCCGCCTTCGACTCGAGGCCGATGCGCTGGAGGAGCGCGCGCGCCTGCGCCTCGGCCCCGTCGCGGCTGAAGCCGCCCGCCTTGCGCGGGGCGAGCGTGACGTTCTGGAGCACGGTCATGTGCGGGAAGAGGTTGTACGCCTGGAAGACGATCCCGACCTTGCGCCGAAGCACGTTTACGTCGAGCTTCGGGTCGGTGATCGCCTGCCCGTCGACGACGATCTCGCCCTCCTCGACGTGCTCGAGCCGGTTGAGGCAGCGCAGCAGCGTCGACTTCCCCGAGCCGGACGCGCCGATGAGGCAGACGACGTTGTGCTCGGGGACGTCGAGGTCGATCTTGTCGAGCACGCACAGCTGCCCGAACCACTTGCTCACGCCGCGCATGTGCACGAACGGCGTCGACCCGTTGGTAATCAAAAGGCTTGCGCGCGCTCGCGCCGCTCGCGCTGCGCGACGAGATGGTCGGTGAACCGCGCGAGCGGGATCGTGAGCAGGATGAAGAACACCGCGGCGGCGACGAGCGACGGGAAGTCGTTGTTCTGCGTCGAGAACTGCTGCGCGAGCTGGGTCGCCTCGCCGACACCGATGACGGAGATGATTGCTGTGTCCTTCTGCAGGCCGACGAAGTCGTTCAGGAGCGGTGGGATGACGCGGCGCACGGCCTGCGGCACGACGACGTATCGCATCGTCTGGGCGTAGCTGAGCCCGAGCGAGCGCGCAGCCGCGCGCTGGCTCGGATGCACCGATTCGATGCCGGCGCGATAGACCTCGGTCACGTACGCCGTGTACACGAGCGTGAGCGCGGTGATGCCGTAGACGATCACGTGCTGGTTGGAGATGAAGCCGAGCTGCAGGCCGGGCACGCCGAATCCGATGATGAACGCGACGAGGATGAGCGGCGTGCCGCGGAAGAAATCCGTGTACGCGATCGCCAGGGCCCGCAGCGGTCTCGCTGCAGGCCCTGGCAGACCACGGACGATTGCGAGTGCGAGCGCGAGCACCAGGACGAGCGCCTCCGCGATGACCATCATCTTGATGTTCAGCTGGAACCCGGCCCAGACGTCCGGCAACGCGAGCCGGAAGCTGTGCGGGTAGAAGAAGGTGCGATAGACCTGGTGGAGCGCGTGCACGTCGCTATTTCAGAACGGGAATGGACGCGAAGTTGAGGTTGAACCACTTCTTCTGGAGCTTCCCGACCGTCCCGTTCGCGGTCAGCTTCTTGATCTGAGCGTCGACCATCGGAAGGAGCTTCGACCCCTTCTGGAGGACGGCGCCGTACTGCTCGTGCGTGTTGATCTGGCCGGCGACGGGGCCGTACTTGCCGGGGTCGGCTTTCGCCTGGAGCGCGACGATCGGCACGTCGAGGATGAGCGCCTGGCACTGGTTCAGCTGCACCGACTGGAACGCTGCGGTCGTCGTCGGATACGTCAGCGGACGCTTCGACGGCTTGAGCTTGCTGTTGATCCAGTCGAGGCCGGTCGTGTTCGTCTGTGCGCACGTCTGAAGGTTCTTCAGGTCGGCGATGCTCTTCGGCGGCGTCGTCTGCTTCGAGATGAGGACGCCCTGGTTCGCGTTGAGATACGACGACGTGAAGTTGACGGTCCGCTTGCGCTGCGCGGTGATCGTCGCCTCCTGGAACGAGATGTCGAACTTCTTCGTGCCCGGCAGGAAGAGCCCGTTCCACGACGTGTACATCCACACGGGCTTGAGGCCGAGACCCTTGGCGATCGCGGACGCGAGGTCGACCTCGTAGCCGCGAGGGTTCGTGATCGTGCTGCCGCGGACCGTGCCCGAGGCGAAGCCGACGGCCGGGTCGCCGAACGCGACGATGAGCTCGCCCGACTTCAACGTGGGCACCGATGCCCGCTTCGCCGACGCCGCCGGAACGGCGACGAGGGCCGCGAGCACGGCGGCCAAGACGAGACGCTTCAAGATTTGCCCTCCTCTGAGTTGCAGGAAGCCTGAATCTACAACTGCAACGCCGCGGCCGTAAGAGCCTGGAAGTGACCGATCAGTTGCTCGCTCCGGCCCATGAGGACACCATGGTCGAGGGCGCCGCTTGCGATTCCGCGGTGCACGCCCTCGACGAGGCCGCGGTCCTCGATGCCCACCTGCGTGTCGAACGCCATCAGGTCGTCGATCCACGCCTGCTCGACGTCGCTCCCGAAGAAGTAGTCGAGGAACCGGTACGTCCGGTCGGGTGTCAGCGGCACCATCGGGCCGACCGAGATGTTCGGGTGCCCGGCGAAGATGTTCACGCCGAGGTTCGGCCAGAGGAAATGGAACTGCGAGCGCTGGAGCTCGCCCTCGAGCTGAACGTTCGCGCGCACCGGCCCCCGCTGGCTCGACAACCGGCCCTCCGTCGAGAGCGCGTACGCGTCCGTCGACGTGTCGATCAGAGCGGCGAACGACGGGTGTGCGACCTGGCAGTGGTAACACTCGAGGAAGTTCTCGCAGACGATCTTCCAGTTCGCCTCGAGCTCCGCCTCCCACCGCGAGTGGAAGACGAGATCGTCGACGTCGAGGCCGAGCTCCGCGATCTGCGCCGGCATCGAGCCGAGCGCGTCCGCGAGCGACTCGGCGTCGGGCCCCGTGTTCACGAACACGAACGGGCCCCACGTGCCGACCTCCGCGGGAACGAGCCCGAGCTCGTCGACCGGGAAGCCGGGCTCCTCGTCCGAGCGTGGCGCGCTCCGCAGGCAGCCGTCGAGACCGTACGTCCACGCGTGGTACGGGCACTGGAGCGTCTCCCGCCGCCCCTCGCCCTCGGCGACGACGAAGCCGCGGTGCCTGCACACGTTCACGAACGCGCGCACGACGTCGTCGCGCGCGCGTGTGACGACGACCGGCGTCCGTCCAGCCCGGCCGGCGAAGAACGTCCCCGGCTCGGGCAGCTGCCCGAGATGCCCGACGTACTGCCAGGCGGAACGGAAGATGCGCTCCTGCTCGCGGCGCAGGATCTCCGGGTCCGAGTACCAGCCGTACGGAAGCGTGTGCTGCACAGGTACGAATCTACTCGTGCGCGCGATGGTGCTCCCAGCGCAGCGCGAGCCGCTCGAGCTGCGCGACCTGCCCGTCCTCGAGCCCGGGCCGGGGCAGCTTCGCCTTCGCGTCCTCGCCTGCGGCGTCTGCCGCACCGACCTGCACGTCGTCGACGGCGACCTGCCGCACCCGAAGCTGCCGCTCGTTCCCGGCCACCAGGTCGTCGGCGTCACCGACGACGGCCGGCGACTCGGCGTGCCGTGGCTCGGCTGGACGGACGGGACGTGCCGCTATTGCGCGAGCGGCCGCGAGAACCTCTGCGAGCACGCGCGCTTCACCGGCTACGACCTCGACGGCGGCTACGCCGAGTACGTCGTCGCCGACGAGCGCTACTGCCTCTCGATCCCCGACGCGTACGACGACCTTCAGGCGGCGCCGCTGCTCTGCGCCGGCCTCATCGGCTACCGCTCGCTGCGCCTCGCCGGCGACGCGGAGCGGCTCGGCCTGTACGGCTTCGGCGCGTCGGCGCACATCGTCGCGCAGGTCGCGCGCCACCAGGGCCGCCGCCTCTTCGGCTTCGTCCGTCACGGCGACGAGGAAGGGCGCTCCTTCGCGCTCGAGCTCGGTTGCGAATGGGCCGGCTGGTCGGACGAGCTGCCGCCGGAGCAGCTCGATGCCGCCATCGTGTTCGCACCCGTCGGCGCGCTCGTCCCGAGCGCGCTCGCCGCGCTCGCCCGCGGCGGATCCGTCGTCTGCGCCGGCATCCACATGAGCGACATCCCGTCGTTCCCGTACGAGCTGCTCTGGGAGGAGCGAAGCATTCGGTCGGTTGCGAACCTCACTCGCAGCGACGGCGAGGAGTTCCTCGCGCTCGCGCCACAGGTGCCGGTGCGGACCGAGATCGAGGTCTTCGCGCTCGAGGAGGCGAACGCGGCGCTCGACCGCATGCGCAGCGGCGCGCTGCGCGGAGCGGCTGTTCTCTCTCTATAGGCTGAACGCGTGGAGCAGGCGCCCTTCGAGCAGTTCTTCGCGTACCGGCGCTTCCTCCCGGTCGCCGAGCTCACGCCTGACGGGGAACGGCTGCTCTTCGTCTCCAACATCTCCGGTCAGTTCAATCTCTGGGCGGCCGACCTCGACGGCGGCTGGCCCGAGCAGCTGACGACGTTCGTCGACGACACGGTCCGCGGCATCGCAGTTCGCGAGGACGGGACGATCCTCTTCAACGCCGATCACGACGGTGACGAGTTCCATCAGCTCTACCGCATCCCGGCCGGCGGTGGGTGGCCCGTGAAGCTGACGGACGCGCCGCAGGTGCAGCACGAGATCTCGGGCGGATCGTGGTCGCCGGACGGAACGAGCTTCGCGTTCTCCGCGAACTCGCGCACGCCGACGGATCAGGAGACGTTCATCTGGCGCGAGGGAGATGCCAAGCCGCGCCATGTCTTCGGCGAGGGGAAGCTCACCGTTCCCGTCAGTTTCTCGCCCGACGGCTCCACGCTGCTCGTGGTGGAGTTCCGCTCCAACACCGACATCTCGCTCTGGCTCGTCGACGTCGCGTCCGGCACGGCGACCGAGGCGACGCCGCACGAGGGAGAGGTGAAGTTCCTGCCCGGGCCGTGGGCGAAGGACGGCTCCGGCTTCTACGTCCTCACCGACGAGGGGCGCGAGTTCAGCGGTCTTGCATTCCAGACGCTCGCGACGGGAGAGCGCGAGTGGATCGCGGCGCCCGAGCGCGACGTCGAGGAGGTCTCCGGCTCCGCCGACGGCCGCGTCGTCGCGTGGCTCGAGAACGACGAGGGCTGGAGCGTGCTGCGCGTGCGCGACGTCGAGCGCGGCACCGACCTTCCCGCGCCGAAGCTTCCCAAGGGTGCGGTCTCGATCCTCGGCTCCGGCATCTCGCTTTCGCGCGACGGCTCGCGGCTCGCGCTGCTGTGGGACGAGCCGACGCGGCCGGCCGAGGTGTTCGTCGTCGACACCGCGACAGGCGACGCGCTCCCCGCGACCGAGAGTCGCACGGCAGGGCTCTCCGCGCTCGACTTCCGCTCGCCCGAGCTCATCCGGTATCCGAGCTTCGACGGCCGCGAGATCCCCGCCTGGCTCTACCGGCCCGACGGCGACGGCCCGTCGCCGTTCGCGCTCCTCATCCACGGCGGGCCGGAGGCGCAGGAGCGGCCGATCTTCCGTCCGTACGTCCAGTACCTCCTCTCGCGCGGCATCGGCGTGCTGGCGACGAACATCCGCGGGTCGAGCGGCTACGGCAAGACGTACCAGAAGCTCATCCACCACGACTGGGGCGGCGGCGACCTCGAGGACTGGCGTCACGCGGCGGAATGGCTGAAAGCGCAGCCGTACGTCGACGGCGATCGGCTCGCAGTGTTCGGCGGCTCGTACGGCGGCTTCGCGACCCTGTCGTGCGTCACGCGACTCCCCGAGTACTGGCGCGCGGCGGTCGACATCGTCGGCCCGTCGAATCTCCTCACGTTCGTGCGCGCCGTGCCGCCGCAATGGTTGCGCTTCATGGCCGAGTGGGTCGGCGACCCGGACACCGAGGAGGAGTACCTCCGCGAGCGCTCGCCGATCACGTACGTCGATCAGGTGCGCGCCGCGCTCATGGTGATCCAAGGCGCCAAGGACCCGCGCGTCGTGAAGTCGGAGTCCGACCAGATGGTCGAGCGGCTGAAGGAGCTCGGCCGTGACGTCGAGTACGTCGTGTTCGAGGACGAGGGGCACGGCTTCACGCGCTACGCGAACGACGTGCACGCATACCGGTTGACGTGCAACTGGCTCGAATCGCATCTCGCCTGAGAGAGCATCCGCGGCTTCGCGTCGCGGTCGAGCTCACGCTCCTCGCGATCTTCCTCGGCCTTCTCATCTGGGGGATCCGCGGTTCGTTCCACGCCGCCGGCAAGGACTTGAGCAACGCGGATCCCGTGGACTTCGTGCTCGCCTGCGTCGCCGTCGCCGCGTACTACCTCGTGTTCGTCATCGGCTGGATGCGCATCCTCGCCGACTGGGGCGTGCGCATCTCGTATCCGACATCGCTCCACGCGGAGATCGTCTCGATGCTCGCGAAGTACGTGCCCGGCGGCGTGTGGACGCCCGCGGCGCGCGTCGTCGCGATGCGGCGCGCAGGTGTCACCGACGCTGCGCTCGTGACCGCCGCGATCCTCGTCGAGGCCGGGCTCTCCGCCGTCGCGGGGGTCCTCGTGTTCGCGATCTCGCTCGTCTGGGTGCACGGCGTGAACGGGCCGGTCGTGCCCATCGGCGTGTTCGGGATCGTCATCGCCGTGCTCCTGTACCCGCGTATCTTCCATTCACTTGCGACGCGCTTTCTGCGCCGCATTGGCTACAGCGAGCTTCCGCCGCTGCGCGCGTCGACGGTCGGCGGACTGCTCGTGTTCTACGCCGCCACGTGGGTGATCGGCGGCACCGGCCTCTGGCTCCTGCTGCGCTCGGTTGGAGCGCACACCTCGGTACCGACGATCGTCTTTCTCGGCGGAACGTCGGCCGTCGGCGCGATCGTCGCCGTGCTCGCGTTCTTCACGCCGTCGGGCCTCGGCGCGCGCGAGGGATCGATGTACGGACTGATGCTCGCGGTGACGTCGTCGGGCGCCGCGCTGTCGGCGACGCTCCTCAACCGCGTCGCGATCACCGTCGTGGAGGTGCTCCTGTTCTTCGTCGGCTCGCTCGTGCTTCGGCGGCTGGAGCGGAGAGGTTCTCGCGGATCTTCGCCAGCGTCCGCCGCAGGCGAGCCTGTTCCGCGTCCGTGATCCCCGTCATCAGCCGCGCCTGGAACGCGCTCGCCGCCGCCCACAGCTCTTTGTAGGCGCGCTCGCCCTCGGGCGTGAGACGGAGGCGCTTCACGCGCCTGTCGTCCGGATCCGCCTCGCGGATGACGAGGCCGAGCTTCTCGGCGCGGTCGACGTGATACGTGATCGTCGCGCCGTCGACGTGGGCGTGACTCGCGAGCACGCTGTGCGAGACGATGCCCTCGTCCTTGATCGCGCTGAGGACGATCCACGTCCCGAGCGAGCCGCCTGCGCGTTCCAGCACGTCCTCGAACGCCTCGCGCACCTCCTTCGCCGTGAAGACGAGATCGCGACCGAGCGGTTCCGAATTGTTACTTGGAGGTGAAATGATTTGACATCCTAGCAATCGGGTGGCTAGGGTCTCGGGACGATGCTTGCACGTCTCGCCCATGTGATCGTCCGCCGGCGCCGCCTCGTGATCGGCATCTGGATCGCGCTCACCCTGTTCGGCGCATTCTCGGCCTCGCAGGTCTCGAAGCGCTGGTTCCAGACCTTCTCCATCCCCGGCTACTCCGCGTACGAGGCGAACCAGCGCACGCTCGAGCGCTTCGGCACCGGGCAGCAGGCGCCGCTCGTCGCCGTCTTCCACACGAGCGGCGATGTCACCAAGGTCGCCGGGCTCGGCGCGGCGGTGACGAAGGCCGCCGCGATCGACAAGGGCGCACGCACGTCGTCGTACTGGTCGACGGGCAGCCGCGCGTATGTGTCCAAGGACGGGCACACGGCGTTCGCCGAGATCTACCCGCCCGGTCTGGCGAAGTTCGGCGCCGACACAACCATCAAGAAGGTGCGCGCGGCGCTGAAGAGCGCGACGCCGAAGGGCACGACCGCGTACCTCACCGGCCGCGACGCCCTCGATGCGGCGTCGTCGGGCGGCGGCAAGGGGCCGAGCGTCCTCACCGAAGGGCTCATCGGCGGCGCAGGCGCGCTCATCATCCTCTTCTTCGTCTTCGGGACGCTGCCGGCGGTGCTCATGCCGATCGCGATCGCGATCGCCGCGATCCTCAACACGTATTCGCTCGTCTGGGCGCTGACCTACGTCACGAACGTGTCGATCATCGTCGAGTTCCTCATCGCACTCGTCGGCCTCGGCGTCGCCATCGACTACGCGCTGCTGATGATCTTCCGTTTCCGCGACGAGCTGCGCGAGGGCGAGGACGTCGAGACCGCGCTCGTCGAGACGATGACGCACGCGGGGCGCTCGGTGATCGTCTCCGGCTCGACCGTCGCCGTCGGCCTCCTCTCGCTCGTCGTGCTGCCGCTGCCGTTCATCCGGTCGATCGGCATCGGCGGCCTGCTCATCCCCGCCGTCTCCGTGCTCGCCGCGATCACGCTGCTGCCGGCCATGCTCGCCGTCCTCGGCGAGCGGATCAACAGCCTGCGCGTTCTGCCGAAGCGGCTCGTCGACCGCGGTCATCCCGAGGACGGCCCCTGGGGCCGCTGGGCGAACTTCGTCATGCGCCGTCCGTGGCAAGTGGCCATCGCCGGTCTCGCGATCGTCGGCGTGCTCGTCTTCTTCGGCGTCCAGCTCAACCCGAGCGAGGCACAGGCGAAGGACATGCCGGGCAGCGGCGACGCGATCGTCGGTCGCGACGCACTCACCGCTGCTCGCATCACGCCCGGCGTCATCAAGCCGTTCGACGTGCTCGTCGAGCACGGCGCGGCGACGGGACCGATCGTCGCCAAGCTCCGCGCAACCTCTGGCGTCGAAGCGGCGGTCGCACCTGCCGGCCTGGGCTGGCACAAGGGCGACGACGCGATCGTCGAGGCGTTCCCCACAGTCGACGGCTCGAGCAAGCACATCCAGACCATCGTCACGCGCGTGCACAAGGCGCTGAACGGCACCGATGCGACGCTCGGCGGCATCGCGCCCGCCGACCGCGACTTCGTGCACGCGGTCTACGGCAACTTCCCGTACGTCCTCGGCCTCGTCGTGCTGCTCACGATCATCCTCCTGATGCGCGCGTTCCGCTCGATCGTGCTGCCGATCAAGGCGGCGCTTCTCAACCTCATCTCGCTCGGCGCCGCGTTCGGGATCATCGTCTTCATCTTCCAGCAGGGACACGGATCGAACGCGATCTGGGGCGTGCCGTCGACGCAGTCGATCATCCCGTGGATCCCATTGATGATCTTCGCGTTCCTCTTCGGCCTCTCGATGGACTACGAGGTCTTCATGCTCACGCGCATGCGCGAGGCCTACGACGAGACCGGCGACACACCGAAGGCGATCGCACTCGGTCTCGCGCGCACGGGCAAGCTCGTGACGAGCGCCGCGGCGATCCTCTTCTTCGCGTTCTTCGTGCTCTCGATGAGCCCGGGCACCGACATCAAGCAGTTCGGCATCGGGCTCGCGGCCGGGATCATCTTCGACGCGACCGTGATCCGGGCGCTCCTCGTGCCGGCGCTCATGCGCCTGCTGGGCTCGTGGAACTGGTGGATGCCGACGTCGTTGGCGCGCATCCTGCGCGTCGGCGGCGGCGAGCAGCTCACACAGGCTCCCGAAGCCGGCTGAGAGCTACCGTCAGCGGGTGCAGCTGAGGCTCACCGCGGCGCTGCTCGCCCTCGCGGCGGGAGCGGCTGCGGTCGCGCTCGCAGCACTTCTCGTCCGCTCGACGCCGGGGCCGCCGTCGGCGGGCGCCGCTGCCCCGATCGCCCCCTCGCCTGCGCCGCGACCTCGAGCGCCTGCATTCCCGGCGCCGCCGCCCGGCGCAATCGTCTTCGCGCGCGAGGACGGTGCGAACGCGCTGGCGCTCGCGGTGACGCAGTCGTCCGTCCAGGTCTCCGTCGTCGGGCCGCAGGGGAAGGGCGTCTCCGGTCTCGCGGTGAGCGTGAACGGCACACGTGCGGTTGCGTGCGGCGCAGGCTGTTACCGCGTCGCCGGCCACGCGCGCAGCGTCGACGTTCGCGTCGGCGCGGCACGCTGGCACGTCGTCGTGCCGGCGGCGCGCGACGCATCGGCGCTCGTCGCGCGCGCGACACGCGTGTGGAGGTCGCTCCAGTCGCTCGCGTTCTTCGACCGGCTCGGCTCCGACGCGACGCACGTCGTCGTCAGCCACTGGGTCGCCGTCGCCCCCGATCGGCTGTCGTACGACATTCGCGGGGGTTATCGCGCGGTCATCGTCGGGGGCAAGCGCTGGGACCGCGCACCCGGCGGCAACTGGGTCGAGTCGGCGCAGACCGCGCCGGTGAAGCAGCCCGCTCCCGTCTGGCAATCGGCGACCGACGCGAACATCGTCGGCGAGACCGGCGCGACGGTTCGCATCACCTTCTTCGACCCGCGCACGCCGGCGTGGTTCGAGATCCTCGTCGATGCCCGCACGCTGCGCACGCTCGACCTCCGGATGACGACGACCGCGCACTTCATGCACGAGCGCTACAGCTCGTTCGACGCGCCGCTGACCGTCAGGCCGCCGGGCTAGGCCCGGTCGTCCGGCGAACGATCAGCTCGAGCGGCAGCAGCTCCGTCCGCACCTCGACCGGGCGGCCCGCGAGCGCACGCAGGAGCAGCTCGGCGCCGCGCCGGCCGCTCTCGAACAATGGTTGCCGTACGGTGGTGAGGGCGACGTACGACGCGACCTCGATGTCGTCGAAGCCGATGACGGACAGCTCCTCGGGAACGCGGATGCCGAGTGCGCGCGCGGCCTCGAGCGTGCCGAACGCCTGCGTGTCCGACGCCGCGAAGATCGCTGTCGGCCGGTCCGGCAGCGTGAGCAGCTCGGTCGCGATGCCGCGCGCGACGTGCAGCAGCCGGGTGCCCTCACGGACGTAATCGGGCCGGACGTCGATGCCTGCACGCTCGAGCGCGCGCTCGTACCCGCGCGTGCGGTCGCGGCTCCAGTCGAACCGGAACTCGGGCGGCGTGTCGCCGATGTGCGCGATGCGGCGGTGGCCGAGCTCGATCAGGTGCCGGGTCGCCATCTCGCCGCCGCCGACGTCGTCGACGGCGATGCACGGAAGCGATGGGTGGATGCCGTCCACGAGGATGCACGGGAGGCCGGCATTCCGGATTCGCTCCACCTCCGCCTCGGGCGGAAGGGTCGAGACGACGAGGAGCCCGTCCGCGCGGTCGCCGCGATCGAAGAGCTCGAACGCACGCCGCTGCCGGTCCTCGGACTCGACGTCGAAGACCATGAGGTCGTACGGCGAGCTGCTGAGCCCCTCGACGATGCCGCGAACACGCTGCACGGCGGAGGGGTTCGTGAACCAGGGGAGGACGGCGCCGACCACCATCGTCCGCTGGAGCGAAAGGTTTCTCGCCACCGAGCTGGGGCGATAGTTGAGCGCGCGTATGGCGTCGAGCACCCGCTCTCGGGTCGCCGGCCGGACGCTCGCGTGGCCGTTCAGCACGCGGGACACGGTCGCGACGCCCACGCCCGCGCGGGCGGCGACGTCGGCGATCCTGGCGCTCCCTGAGACCGGTTCCATCGCTAACCAAGCCTCGCCCGGCGACGTCTAGGAGTCAAGAGGATGGGTCGCTTGATTTTTCGGGCAAGACACCGTAATCTCGCCGCCCATCCGGTCTGAAACCGGTTCCAAGGAGGAGGGTTAAGAGGTCATGCGCAAGCGCTTGGGAGTGGCCCTCGGCCTGCTGATCGCCGTGGTGGCCCTCGCTGCAACGGCACAGGCCGGCACGCGGGGGGCGAAGGTCACGAACGTCACCCTGGCCGGCTGGTCGTCGGGCCCGGACGAGGATGCACTGCTGAACCAGGTCGTGGCGAAGTTCAACGCCACGCACCCGACGATCCACGCCGACTTCTCGGTCATCAACGGCGACTACGGGACGGCGATGACGGCCCGGTTCGCCGCCCACAACCCGCCCGACGTGTTCTACGTCGACTCGAGTGTCGCGGGCGCGTGGGAGCAGCAGGGCGTGCTCGAGCCGCTGAACAGCTACATCAAGACGAGCAAGTACGACACGAGCAAGTTCTTCCCGAGCCTGCTCGGCGCCTTCGAGTCGGGCAAGACGGTCTACGGCTTCCCGAAGGACTGGTCGCCGCTCGCGATGGAGATCAGCACGGGCATGCTCGGCCAGGCCGGCGGCAAGGCGCCGAAGACCTGGGCGCAGCTCCAGGCCGTCGCCCAGACGCTGAAGAACAAGAACATCGTGAAGGGCGGCGCGCCGATCTGCCTGGCACCCGACTGGGCGCGGATGCTCGCGTTCGTCTACCAGGCCGGCGGCTCGCTCACGAGCCTCACCTCGCCGGCCGCGGCCGCCGCGGTGAACTTCTACGTCGGCCTCATCAACAAGGGCCTCGCGCAGACGCCGGACAAGCTCGGCGCCGGCTGGTGCGGTGAGGCGCTCGGCAAGGGCAAGGCCGCGATCATCTTCGAGGGCAATTGGCTGCTCCCGTACATGAAGTCGACGTACCCCGGCATCCAGTACGGCGTCTTCCCGATGGTCAAGGACAAGACGGGCGGCAACCTCGCGTTCACGGTCTCGTACTCGATGGCGAAGGACGCCTCGAACAAGCAGGCCGCGTGGACGCTGCTCTCGTGGCTCACGTCGAAGCAGGGCCAGACCATCTGGATGTCGAAGGGCCTCGCGCTGCCGTCGCGCTCCGACGTGAAGGCGATCGGCGGCCGGAAGAACTTCCTCGCCGCTGCGCCGTTCGCGCACGGGTGGGGTTTCGGCAACCCGCACTTCGCGAACGCTTACACGGTGATGAACAACGATCTCAACGCCGTGATCTCGGGCAGCAAGTCGGTGTCGTCGATGCTCTCCGACGTCGCCTCCGCGCTGAAGGGCTAGCGCAGAGGAATCTCAATGGGCATCCCCGCGCGGGCGAGCGTGCGGGGATGCCACCATCCACATGGCAACCGCGAGCCAAGCCGTTCCCCCGCCCCGTTCCACGATGCTCGGCGTGCGCCTGCGCGAGGCCGCTTGGGGCTACGGATTCGTCGCGGTGCCGATCGTCGTCTTCGGGCTCTTCTTCATCTATCCGTTCGGCTACGCGATCTACATCAGCTTCTTCCACTGGGGGATCCTCGGGAAGCAGGCGGGCGCGACCGGGACGTACAACTACGCGAAGGTCATCCACGACCCGATCTTCCACACGGCGCTGAAGAACGTCGCCGAGTACACGGTCGGTGTCGTCCCCCTGACGATGGCTCTAGGCCTGTCGCTCGCGCTCGTCATCAACCAGAAGATTCGCGGGCGGAATTTCTTCCGCTCCGCGTTCTACTTCCCCTCGATCGCGTCGTCGGTCGCGATCACGACGATCGCGCTCTACATCTTCAACTCCGACGGGCTGTTCAACCGCATCATCGGGAGCAACACGCCCTGGTTCTCGACGGCCAGCACGGTGACGTGGGCGATCGTCGGCCTCAACACGTGGACGACCTCGGGGACGGTGATGCTCTACTACCTCGCCGGGCTGCAGTCGATCTCGAACGATGTGTACGAGGCAGCCGCGCTCGACAACACGAGTGGGTGGCGCACGTTCTGGAAGATCACATTCCCACTCCTGCGGCCCGTCCACTTCTTCGTGCTCGTCGTCTTCGGCGTCGGCGCGCTCAAGGTGTTCGACCAGCAGTTCATCGTGTCGGGAGGGAGCGGCGGTCCGAATTATTACACGTACACGCCGGTGCTCTACATCTATCGCGCGGCCTTCTCGAACTTCGACTTCGGCGTCGCGGCCGCTGCCGGCGTCGTCTACTTCGTCATCATCTTCGTGCTCACCATCGCGCAGAACTTCACCGTCGGAAAGCGGGAGGCGAGCTGATGGCGCACGTCGCCACAGCCGACCCGTACATCCCCGGACGCGCGCGCGCCGAGATCGTGCGCAAGGCGTTCTTCTACGGCGTCATCATCGTCGCGGCCGGGGTGTTCTTCATCCCGTTCCTCTGGACGTTGATCACGTCGTTCAAGACGATCCCCGACAGCGTCAACGTCACGATCGTGCCGCATCCGTGGACGACGTCGGCGTGGGGCACGATCTGGAACGACTACGACTTCAAGAAGTACATCGAGAACAGCCTCTTCCTCGCGGTTGTCGTGGTCGGCTGCAACCTCGTCCTCGCAGGGCTCGGCGGCTATGCGTTCGCGCGGCTGAAGTTTCCGGGCCGCGAGCTGCTCTTCCTGCTCGTGCTCGGGACGCTCATGGTCCCCGACCAGCTGCGCCTCATTCCGGTGTTCGTGATGCTCACGAACTGGCACCTGATCGGCAACTTCTCCGGCTACATCCTCATCAACCTCGTCACGGCGACGAATCTGTTCCTCATGCGGCAGTACTTCCTCACCATCCCGAAGGACTTCGAGGAGGCGGCGAAGCTCGACGGTGCGGGGTACTTCAAGACGTTCTGGCGCGTGATGCTGCCGCTTGCGCTGCCGGCGATCTCGACGCTCGTGATCCTTCAGTTCCAGGGGACGTGGAACGACTTCTTCTGGCCGCTGATCCTCTTCGGGCAGGGAAGCCCAAGCCACTACACCGTGCAGCTCGGGCTCGCGGAGCTGCGCTTCACCTACTCGACGCTGTGGCCGCAGATCTGCGCCGGCAGCCTCATCGCCATCATCCCGGTGCTCGCGATCTTCCTTGCGTTCCAGCGCTATTTCGTCGGCGGCGTCGTGTCGTCGGGGGTGAAGGGATGAGCCCGCGCGCTGCACTCGGCGCCGCCGGGCGCGATCTGTTCCAGAACTCGTGGCGGCTCGCGCCGGTGAACGCGGCGTTCGGCCTCGTGCTCGTCGCAGTCGCCGTCTGCACGGTCGCCGTCCATGCGGCGCTCGTCCTCGCCGTCCTCGCCGGGCCGATCGCTGCGGCGCTCGTCCACTGCTCGGTCACGCTCGTGCGCACCGGCAACGTCGCGCTCGCCGACGCGCGCGACGGGCTTCGCCTGCACTGGCGGCGCGGCCTGCAGCTCGGTGCCGCCGGGACCGCGCTCGTCCTCTTCGCGGCCCTCGCCGTTCGCTTCTACACGCGGTCGAGCCTCGGCTGGCCGCTCGCATTCGTCACCGTCTATCTCTTCGTCCTGCTCGGGATCTACGCAGTCGTGCTGGCGACGTACGCGATCGCCGAGCCCGAACGGCCGCTGCGGCTCGCCGCACGAAAAGCGGCCGACCTTGGAGCGCGCAGGCCGGGTGCAACCCTCCTGCTCGGCCTCGCGCTCCTGCTCGTCAACATCGCCGGCGTCGCCGCCGCCGTCATGCCGTTCCTCACGCTGACGGTGGCATATTCGTTTGTCGCGGTCGCGCACTTCGCCCTCGAGAAGGAGCATGAGTAATGGCCACGATCACCTTCGAGCACGTCACGAAGCGCTTCGACGACTCGACCGCCGTCGACGATCTCAACATCGACGTCGCCGACGGCGAGTTCCTCGTGCTTGTCGGCCCGTCCGGGTGCGGGAAGACGACGGCGCTGCGCATGCTCGCCGGCCTCGAGGAGATCACGTCCGGCCGCATCCTCATCGGCGACCGCGTCGTGAACAACGTCGCACCGGGTGCGCGCAACGTCGCCATGGTCTTCCAGTCGTACGCGCTGTACCCGCACATGACGGTGTACGACAACCTTGCGTTCAGCCTCCGGAACTTCGACGTGCCGAAGCCGGAGATCGACCGGCGCGTGCAGGAGGCAGCGACCGTGCTCGAGCTAGGCGAGTACCTCAAGCGCAAGCCGAAGCAGCTCTCGGGCGGACAGCGGCAGCGCGTCGCACTCGGCCGCGCCATCGTCCGCGAGCCGTCGGCGTTCCTCATGGACGAGCCGCTGTCGAACCTCGACGCCGCGCTCCGCGTGCAGACGCGCGCGGAGATCCTCAAGCTGCAGAAGCGTCTCGGCACGACGACGATCTACGTCACCCACGACCAGGTCGAGGCGATGACAATGGGCGATCGGATCGCCGTGATGAGCAAGGGCGTCCTCCAGCAGATCGGGACGCCCGAGGAGCTGTACACGCGTCCTGCCAACACGTTCGTCGCGAAGTTCATCGGCTCGCCGGCGATGAACCTGCTGCCCTCCGCCGTGCTCGGCCTGGGCGGAACCGGTCAGCTCGCCGGCTTCCGGCCCGAGCACGTCGAGCTCGGGAACGGCCACGCCGGCCGCGCGCACTACCAGGCGAGCGTGGAGGTGGTCGAGTACCTCGGCGACGAGCAGCTCGCGCATCTGCGGCTCGGCGACCACGACGTCGTCGTCAAGCTTCCGGTCGAGCCGCGTCTACAGACAGGAAGCCAGCAGACGTTCTCCGTGCCGCTGCAGAAGGTCATGCTCTTCGACGAGTCGAGCACCCATGCGGTCGGAACCGCGGCGTAACGCCCTGTGCCCCTGACGGTTCTCGACGGCTCGACCTTCTGCGTCTGCGACGAGCGCGGCGACGTCGACGGCGTTGCCACCGCGTCCGGGTTCTTCGCGTCGGATACGCGCTTCCTCTCCCGGTCGGTGCTGACGCTCGGCGGCGCGCGTCTCGAGCCGCTCTCGCACGACCAGCCCGCACCGCACATCGCGGCGTTCGTGCTCCGCAACCCGCTCGTCGACGGCCTGGAGCCGAACGAGCTCTCGATCGAGCGCGAGCGGTTCGTCGGTGACTGCATGGAAGAGCGGATCACCGTCGAGAACCACAGCCGCCGCCGCGTCGCGGTGGAGCTCGGCCTCGAGCTCGAGGCCGACTTCGCGGACATCTTCGTCGTCAAGGCGCTCGAGCCGGGCTTCGGAACGCCGAGCGAGCACACCCTGCCGCCGTCGCGGCCGCTCGAGCGGGACGGCGACGGGACGATCGTCTTCGCCGACGCGTCGTTCCCGGCCCGCACGATCGTCCATCTGTCGGAGCCGTTCGGCGAGCAGAGCGGCAGCGCGCGCTTCCCGCTCGAGCTCGAGCCGGGCGAGCGGTGGCGGCTCGTCGTCGGCGTGCAGCCGCAGCTCGACGGCGTCGAGCAGCTGCAGTCGGCGTCGTTCGCACGCGAGCTCGACGACGAGCGGCGCCGCGCGGACGAGTCGCTTGCGGCCTGGCGCGCGTCCGCGCCGCGCTTGCGCGCACGGTGGGACGATCTCGTGCACACGTGGAACACGTCGGTCGCCGACCTCGCAGGCCTGCGCATGCGCGCGGGCGAGTCGGACTTCGGCCGGCTGCTCGCCGCCGGCACGCCGTGGTTCATGACGGTGTTCGGCCGCGACACGCTCATCTCGTCGCTCCAGACGCTCTTGTTCGGGCCCGAGCTCGCGGCGAGCACGCTCCGCGTCCTCGCCGCGACGCAGTCGACCGTCGACGACCCGGAACGCGATGCGGAACCGGGGAAGATCATCCACGAGATGCGCCGCGGCAAGGCCGCGCTCGCATGGACCGACCGCTACTACGGCACCGTCGACGCGACACCGCTCTTCCTCGTCCTCCTCTCCGAGCTGTGGCGCTGGACGGACGATCCCGCGCTCGCGCTCGAGCTCGAGGAGCCGGCCCGACGCGCGCTCGCGTGGCTCGACGGCGCGGCCGACCGCGACGGCGACGGGTTCGTCGAGTACGAGCGGCGCTCGTCGCACGGCATCCGCAACCAGACGTGGAAGGACTCCGAGGACTCGATGGCGTTCCACGACGGGACGCTCGCGTTGGCGCCGATCGCGGCGGCCGAGGTGCAGGGCTATGTGTACGACGCGAAACTGCGCATCGCCGAGCTCGCGCGCGAGGTGTGGCGCGATCCGAAGACCGCCGACCGGCTCGAGCACGACGCGGCGGAGCTCCGGCGTCGCTTCGACGAGGCCTTCTGGGTCGCCGACCGCGGCTTCTACGCACTCGGGCTCGACCGCAACAAGCGGCAGATCGACTCGCTCGCGTCGAACATCGGCCACTTGCTGTGGAGCGGCATCGTTCCCGAGGAGCGGCGTGACGTCATCGCAGACGCGCTCGTCGGCGAGCAACTCTGGTCGGGATGGGGCGTTCGCACGATGGCGGCGGGCGAAGGCGCGTACAACCCGCTCGTCTACCACAACGGCACCGTCTGGCCGCACGACAACTCCCTCGTCGCGTGGGGGCTCGCGCGCAGCGGCCGCCGTCACGACGCAGCGCGGATCCTGCACACGATGATCGAGGCGGCCGCGCACTTCGACTACCGGCTGCCGGAGGTGTTCGCCGGCTTCCCGCGGCATCGAACGCGGTTCCCCGTCGTCTACCCGACGGCGTCGTCGCCGCAGGCATGGGCGGCGGCGACGCCGATCCTCCTGCTCCAGATCGTGCTCGGCCTCGTTCCCGATCGCGCCGCTGGCGCGCTGCGGTCGGACGTCACCGAGCTGCCGGAGTGGGCGGATGGGCTCGTGCTCGACGGCGTCCGCGCGTTCGACCAGCGATGGACGGTGCGCGCGGAGGACGGCGGCGTCACCGTCGAGCCTGCGGAGAGCTGAGGACGCGACGCGTCAGCGCGAGCCCGCGCTCGTCGAGCGCGGCGAGCCGGTCGCTCGAGAACGCGACGCCGCCGTAGCCCTCGAGATGCGCGGCCCACGCTTCGCGTTCCGCGATCTCCGGCCGCGCGACGAGTGTGTCCGGGTCGTTGACCCACAGCCGTCCGTTCATCCACGCGCGCGCGGCGGTCGAGCCGATGACGTGCGCGATGTCCGGCTCCTCGTCCGGCAGCTCCGGCAACACGTCGGGGCCGATGCGCATCGCGTCGAAGAAGCCGACGCTCGGGAAGATCGGCGCGCCGCACCCGAGCAGGATCGGCTCCGGGCCGACCGCCTCGCGGATGACGTGGAGCCCCTCGCGGTAGTGCTCGACGCCAGGCAGCGCACCCGCGAAGAGGAAGTCGAGCTTGAAGTAGCCGAATCCCTGCTCCACGAGCGTGCGGAAGACGTTGGCGAGGTGCTCCGCCGCCTTCGAGACGTCGAGCACGCCGAGCGCCTGCCCCCAGTTCCGGCCGGCGTCGGCGCCGGGGACGATCCAGTCCGGGTGAGCCGACGCGAGCCCGCTCTTCTCGCCGACGAGGAACGGGGCCAGCCAGATGCCGGGCGTCATCCCCGCCGCGTCGATGCGCGCGACCACGTCAGGCAGCGAACCGAAGCGGGGGGAGACGTCGAGCCAGTCGCCGATGCCCGCTTCCCAGCCGTCGTCGACCTGGACGATCTCGATCGGCAACTCGAGCTCGAGCGCCGCCTCGACGTTCTCGATCACGTTCGCGGCGGTGACGTGCGAGAAGTACTGCGACCACGAGCACCAGCCGGGCGGGATGCGACGAAGCGGGCCGGGCGAGAGGCGGTCGCCGACCGCGGCGAGCGCGGACTCGAGGTCGGGCGCCCAGAGCTCGTCCCCCAGGAAGTGCGCCCGGACGCCGTCCTCCTCGGCGACGACGACGAGCCCGTGCCCGTCGCCTTCCCGGGTCGGCGGCGTCCACGACTGCCAGCCTTCGGCGTAGATGACCCGCATGAACGCTCATGTTGCACTTAGCCTGTGAAGGGAGAATCCGAATCTCACCAGCGAGAGAAGGAGTGACCGTGGCCGAGGAACGGTTGGAGCAGGCGCTCTTCGAGATCCGGCGGGTGATCGCAGGGCAGGACTCGATGCTCGAGCGCGTCCTCGTGTGCCTGCTCGCGCAAGGCCACCTGCTGATCGAAGGCGTTCCCGGCCTCGCGAAGACGCTGACGATCAAGACGACCGCCGCCGTTCTCGGCGGGTCGTTCGCACGCATCCAGTTCACGCCGGACCTCGTGCCGGCCGACCTCGTCGGGACGCGCGTCTACCGGCCGGACCGGGGGACATTCGACACCGAGCTCGGTCCCGTCTTCTGCAACTTCCTTCTCGCCGACGAGATCAACCGTGCGCCGGCGAAGGTGCAGAGCGCGCTGTTGGAGGTGATGCAGGAGCGGCAGGTGACGATCGCGCACACTTCGTATCCGGTGCCGGACCCGTTCCTCGTCCTTGCGACGCAGAACCCGATCGAGTCGGAGGGGACGTATCCGCTGCCCGAGGCGCAGATCGACCGGTTCATGCTGAAGATCCTCATCGACTACCCCGAGCACGACGAGGAGCTAACCGTCGTGCAACGCCAGCTATCGGCACCGCCGGAGCTGCGCGAGATGCTGAGCCTCGACGACCTCCGCACGCTGCAGCGCTCCGTGTTCGACGTCTACGTCGACCCGTCCCTCGTCAGCTACGCCGTGCAGCTCGCGACTGCGACGCGCAAGCCGGGCCCGGAGCACGCGGAGTACATCTCGTTCGGCGCGAGCCCTCGCGGGCCGATCAGTATCACGCAGGCCTCGCGCGCGCTCGCGCTCATCCGCGGCCGCGACTACGTGACGACCGACGACGTGCGCGCGCTTGCGAAAGACGCGCTCCGCCACCGGCTCGTGCTGAGCTACACCGCGCTCGCGGAGGGAGTCACGCCCGACCGGATTCTCGACTCCGTTCTCGCGTCGGTTCCCGTACCCGAGGTGAGCCTGTCCCGGCCGTGAACGCCGGGCCGTTCTTCCGCACCGCGACGCCGGAGCGTCCCGGGCCCGGGCCGCTGCCGGCAGAGGCGCTGCGCGCCCT
>DASXLN010000207.1:0-3124 GCA_036496165.1 Gaiellaceae bacterium
AGCTCCTCGAAGCCGTGCGCCCCATCCTCGACGCGTGGTGGACGGGCCGCGAGTCGGAGCTGATCGACCGCTGGCGGGAGGAGGCGGCGCGCGACGGCCGCGCGACCGCCGGCTGGGAGGCGACGCTCGAGGCGGCCTCCGACGGCCGCGTGGATCTCCTGCTCGTGCAATCCGGCACCGACCATCCGGCCTACACATGCCCGAAGTGCGGCCGCGCGCAGGTGACGAACGGCAGCTGCCCCGTCGACGGCACCGCGATGGAGAGCCGCGACACGGGGCTCGACGTCGCCGTGCACAAGACGCTCGTGAACGGCGGCACCGTGCAGGTCATTCGCGAACGGCGCGACCTCGAGCCGGTCGGCGGGCTCGCAGCCTTGCTGCGGTACTAGCTACGCCGCGTCGAGCGCGCGCACGGCCGGCTCGACCTCGAGCTCGGCCTGCTCGTCGGCCGCCTGGTCGAGCTTCGTCTCGAACCGGTCGAGACGCTTCTCGGCGTCGACGTACTTCGTCTGCGCGCGCGACAGGTGCGTGCCGACGAGGTCGAAGTCCTCGCGGAACTTGCCGAAGTCCTTTTGCAGCGCGGCGCAGTACTTCATGACCTCTTCCGCGCGCTGCTCGATCTGCATGCCCTTGAGGCCGAGCACGATCATCTGCAGGTACGCGGTGAAGGTCGTCGCCGACACCGGGAAGACGCGCTTGCCGTGCGCGTACTGGAGGAGCGCGCCCGTCTTGCCGGAGATGAGCTCGTAGTGGATCGTCTCAGCCGGCAGATACATGAAGGCGAGATCGAACGTGCCGTGGTCGGGACGGATGTACTTCGACGCGATCGCGTCGATGTGGCCCTTGACGTCGCGGGCGAACGCCTTCTCGTGCAGCTGCTGCTCCGCCTCGTTGTCGGCGGACGTCATCCGCTCGAAGTTGTCGAGCGGGAACTTCGCGTCGACGGGGAGGAGGAGCCCGGCAGCCCGGATGACGGCGTCGACGCGGTCGCCGGTCGGGAACGTGTACTGGAGCTCGTACGCGTCGTTCGGGAGCCGGTCGCGCAGGAGGTTCTCGAGGAGCAGCTCGCCGAAGCCGCCGCGCGCCTTCGGGGGCCGCAGGGCCTGCTCGAGGCGCCCGAGGTCCTTCGCGCGCGCGTTCATCTCCGCGGTCGCCTTCGTCACCTCTCCGAGGCGCTCGTGGATCTGGCTCGCCGTCTGGGTGCTGCTTGCCAGGCGCCGGTCGAGCGTCTCGGTCACGTCGGCCAGGCGACGGTCGACGTCGGCGTTGCGCTCGTTCAGCTGCCGCGCAGTGTCTTCGCGGAGCGCCGCGAGCTGGCCCGTCAGCAGGCGCGGGAGCATCGCCACGGCGGCCGCGACGGCGAGGACGACGAGGATGAGGAGGCCGACGACCATTGGGCCAAGGAACGGTAGAGGCCCGGTCGGATGGACCAAAGAAAATGCCGGCCCCGACCAACCCGAAGGTTCATCGGAACCGGCTCGCAGAGACTATGTGTGAGCCGGCCCGGCCGTCAAGAACGAAAAACCCGCAATTTGCGGCTACGCGAGGGCGGCGTTGAGGTACTTCACGAGCGTCGCCTCGTCGAGGCCGTTCGAGATCGGCACCTCGACGGGGCTGGCCGGCCCCTTCGTCAGGAAGAGCGTCGGCGTGCCGCTCACCTTCTGTGCGTTCGCGTCGGCGGCGACCTGGCTCGCCGCCTTCTTGACCGCGGCCGAGTTCCGCTCGCTGAACAACGGGTCGATCTTCAGGCCTGGGACGCCGGCGGCGATGTTGTAGAGCATCTGATCCGTCAGCCAGCCGGTGTTCTCCGTCCCCTGGTTGTCGTAGAGGAGGGAGGCGAAGTCGAAGGCCTTGTTCTGTTTCGCCGCAGCGAGGAGGACCTTCTGCGCGCGGAAGGAGTCGGGCCCGATGAACGCCCACGGCTTCATCACGACCTTGACCTTCTTCGTCCGGATGTACTTCTGGAGGATGTCCGGGAAGACCTGGGTCTCGAACTCCTGGCAGATCGGGCACTGGAGGTCGATGTACTCGGTGAGGGTCACCGGCGCAAACGGCCAGCCGAGTGTCGTCCCCGTCTGCGGGATGCCCTTGAACTCGTTGGCGACGTCGCTCGCGCCCGGGAGCCCGTTCGCGAGGCTGCCGACGGCGACGTGGTTCTTCGGCACGCCGCCACCGCCGCCGCCTCCGCCGAGCACGAGCGCGAGGACGACCGCGACCACGACGATGAGGACGACGCCTCCGCCGATCGCGAGCGCGCGCGGGGAGGCCTGACGCGCACGCGCGCCGCCGCCGCCGCCCTTCGACTTCACCGGGGGCGGCGTCCGAACCTGCGTCTTCCGCAGCTCTCTGCTCTTCTTGCCGCTAGGCACCGGCGGGAAGGGTAGCGGCCTCGTCCGAGCCCCCGGCCCCTGCGAGGCTTAAGAATCCGATGAGGAGGAGGAAGCCGGTGAGGGCGAGCGTCGGGATGGTGACGTAGCCGAACTCGTTGATCCACTTCACCGCGCAGCCGGCGCCGCCGATCTTGCACGCGGCCGGCTCCGACACGACCTGGTTCTCGACGAGCAGGTGGTAGACGGAGACGCACGAGCCGACGAGCGGGAACACGAAGAGGTAGCGGGCGAACCGGTAGTCGCCGTGCCACGCGACAAAGAGCAGCAGGATCGACAGCGGGTACATGCAGATCCGCTGGAACCAGCACAGGTCACAGGGGACGAAGCCGGCGATCTCGGAGAAGAAGAGACTGCCGCCGGTCCCGAGCGCGGCGACGACGAAGGCCGCCCAGAGCTCGTAGCCCCACAACGCCGCGCGGAGACCGCGCAGCGGGGCGCGGAGGCCGGCGAGCGCGAGGAGGCCGGTGAGCGCGAGGGCCGCGACGATCGCCTGGCCGGCGACGCCGAGAGCCGCGAAGGCGACGATTGTGTCGTGGATCACGGCGAGAGATTACGCTGCGGCGGCCGGGGTGGCGGAACTGGTCAGACGCGCCCGACTTAAAATCGGGTGACCCTCGGGTCGTACGGGTTCGACTCCCGTCCCCGGCATCGTCACCCGTTCGACCCGACTTCGTAACCGAAAGGGGCAGCCGACGACCGGCGTGCGCTACACCATCGGAAGAGCATGAGCGCGA
>DASXLN010000208.1:0-4274 GCA_036496165.1 Gaiellaceae bacterium
GGCGTCATGCTCGCCGAGGGCGGGACCGTCTGCTCGGGGACCGTCTTGTCGCCGACGGTCGTCCTGACCGCGGCGCACTGCTTCGCGGCCGACTCCGGCGGAGCGCCGCTCCCGGGGATCCACGTGTACACCGACCAGGCGCCGAGCCCCAGCGCGTTCGAGGACACGGGCACCTACTACTTCGATCATCAATTCGGCAGCGGCAACGGCCTCCCGAACGCCGACACGCACGACGTCGCCGTCGTCATCCTCGACAGCCCTCTGGTCCTTTCCGCGTACGGCGCGCTCCCGTCTGCGGGTCTCGTCGACACGCTGAAGAACAACACGCCTGTCGACCTCGTCGGCTACGGCGTCGTCGGGTTCGCCCGCGGCGGCGGCCAGCCGCAGCCGGTCGCGCTGTTCCAGCGATTCGTCGGCCAGACGACCGCGTTCAAGAGCAGCGGTGCACTCAGTGACGAGTTCCTGAAGCTCCACAGCGGCTCGTGCTTCGGCGACTCGGGCGGGCCCGACCTGCTCGCCGGCACGAACATCGTCCTCGCCGAGAACTCGTTCGTGAACAACAACGTCTGCGCCGGCAATACCTACTCGTACCGCGTGGACACACCGCAGGCGCTGGCCTGGATCGCGACCACGGTCGCGGCCCACGGCGGCAGCCTCAACCCCTAGGAGCTCCCTGTTGAGGGCCTCCCGGCGGGGAGGCCCTCAGCGGATACCCGTGTCGATCATGAACGCGACCCGCCTCATCCGCAGGGGCACGACGCGGACAGTCGCCGGCTCGATCCGCTTCCCGACGCGGACGGCGTAGAGGCCGGGCGGCAAGCGGAGGCGGTACGACCCGTCGGCCGCAACCGTCACGTGGCCGGCTGCAACACCGTTGCGCACGAAGGTGAGCACCGCGCCTGCAGCGGGAGCCGTGCAGGACTGCTCGGCAGCGCAGACCGGCGCGGTGGGGCCACGCAGAACGGTGCCGTACAGCCCGCTGCGCACGGTGCCGGCGCCGGCGGCGCCGGCAAGTGCGAGCGTCACCGCCAGAACGGCGACGTGCCTCATGCCCCGAAGTATCCCAAAGAAGGGGAGGGGCCGGCCGAGGCCGGCCCCTCCAACCGTGCCTACGGCTTGAGCTGCGAGACCCGCGTCGACCAGTTGCCGATCGACGTGCGCTCGCCGTGCCCGTGCGAGGTGCCCGCGCAGGTGCCGAGGAGGTTGTCCCCGCTGCCGCCCGTGAAGAACGGGCCGCCCCACGTGGTGTAGTTGCACGCGGCCGAGATGTACTCGCTGGCGATCCAGATCGAGTTCCCGTCCACGGCGGTGGCGCTGTAGTCGCCCCAGCGCGTCCGCGGCGGGCTCCCGACCTGCGCCTTGTAGCTCGTGAAGCCGTCGTCATCGGCAGCGCCGGAGCCCGCGATCTGCACAGCGCCGGCGCCCGTGAGTGCATCGAGCGACGCGTAACCCGAGCTCGGGTACTGGCTGTCACCGGTTGCGGTGAACGCGATCACACCGCGGCCGTTCGCGAGAACGCCGATCGCCGGATACACGAGATCCATGCCGGCCTGGGCGAGATACCCCTGCCCGGCGACCTTTCCGATCGACGGATTGACGACGTAGTACGCGATGCCGGCGCGGTTACCACTCCCCAGAGTGACGGCCGTGTCGAGCGAGCCCCACAGCTTCCCGTTCGCGAACGTCACCTGCTGCATGCGGGTGTCGTTCGAGTCGGGCGTCGAGATGACCTCGTCGTGCGCCGGCTCGCCGCCGAACAGCAGGCGCCAGCAACCGGTGCCCGCGATCGTGGACGTCGTCGTGTCGTTGATGCAGTGGCCCTGCGGCACGTCCGTGCCCGGGGGCGTTCCCGCGCCCGGCTGGTGCTGCTTCGGCGGTATCGCGTAGGGATCGACGTTGTCGATCACCTTCGACGCCAGGCTCAGCGCCGGCACCGCGTTCAGCGACGAGGTGTTCGCCAGCGTCCACTGGACGATCTGGTTGGACGTGTAGGTGCCGCCGGAGCCGGCGACCGGATGCGTCGCCTCGTCGGCGGCGTTCGAGCTGAGGAAGTACTCGGTGCCGCCGTTCGCGGCATCGAACTGACCCGCCGGCGACTGCGCCGGCCAGACCGTGAAGCCCGGCTGCGTGGAGCCGGCGTCGCTCGGGGCGTTGACGCGCCCGAACGTGTCGAAGTGCTCCATGCTGACGCTGAATCCGCCCGCGGCGAGCTGTGCCTTCGAGAACGCATAGATCTGCGCGCCGTCGAAGCCGTTGCCGTTCCACGGATAGGAGTTCGTCGTCACGTAGAACCCGTTCGCGTCCGCGCCGATGTGCGGATAGTCGCCGAGGCACGGGCACGCGTTGCCGGCGCTCGGGTTCGAGCCGTCGTTGGTGACGTCGACGCGGTAGATGTTCCACGTCCCGGTCGGGTCGGCCGTCGTGCTGACGGCGATGTCGATGTGGTTCTGGTGCGTGTACGCCCCGTTCGGGTACGTCTCGAGCGTGAGCACGACGGCGAACCAGCGATTCGTCTGTGCGTCGTAGAGGCAGCTCGGGTCGGTGACGAACTGCGCGCGAACGCCGGTCGAGCGATTGATTGCCGGCTGGTAGCCATAGAACGAGTTGAGGTCGACGGCGTGATGGACGTCCCGCGGGTAGCCGCTGACGACGTTCGTCGCGGTGTTGTCGGGGAGCACCGACTGGCCGGCAGTGTTGTAGACGTTCATGACGTCGTTGACGAACTCGACGACATACCCGTTACCGGCGCAGAGCCCCTGGTCAGGCGGCTCGACGGTGAACTGGTTGCCACCGCGGGCGTAACGCTGGTCGTAGATGTTCAGGCCCTCGAAGCTCGTCCCCAGCGTGGGGTTCGACTTCGAGCGGGCGTTCGAACTGACCGAAACGGCGTGGCCCGGCCCGCGGGACAGGCTCCGGTCGAGGATGTTTCCGCTGTACGGGTCGGGGCTCGCATCCGAGCCCGCGTCGCCGGGGAACTCGTCGGTCGTGCCCCCTGCCCCGGACGGCGTGAACGAGCCGGTATGCGGACCGCCCGTTCCCGAGACCGGGATGGAGACGCCCCCTGCGAGTGCAGAGGTCGCCCCTGCAGCGGCTGCGGCCACGCAGATGGCAAGCGCAAGCAGCAGCCGCGCTGAGAGTGTTCGCATTCTGATTTCCCTCCCTGTTGGACTAACGGCAGAGGGAACGCTCTCATCCGACCGGCCGCCGGTCAAGAGTGAGAATCAGTGAGGCTTGGCCATCTTCCGGTAGTCCAGCGCCTCGTCGAGGACCGAATCCTCCACGCCCTTCTCCCGCGCGACCTCACGCAGCGACTTGCCCGACGCCGCCGCTTCCTTGACGATCTCCGTCGCGCGGTCGTAGCCGATGTATGGATTCAGCGCAGTCGCCGCCGACAGCGTCAGCTCGGCGTAATGCTCTGCCGTCTCGCGGTTGGCGACGATGCCGTCGACGCACTTCTCGGCGAAGAGCCGGGACGCGCTTGCAAGCAGCTTCACCGAGTCGAGGATGTTGCGCGCGAGCAGCGGGACGAAGACGTTCAGCTCGAAATGTCCCTGCATGCCGCCGACGGTGATCGCCATGTCGTTGCCGATCACCTGCGCCGCGACCTGCGTGACGACCTCCGGGATGACCGGGTTCACCTTGCCCGGCATGATCGAGCTTCCCTTCTGGAGCTCCGGCAGCGCGATCTCGGCGAGACCGGCGCGCGGGCCCGAGCCCATGTAGCGGATGTCGTTCGCGATCTTCGTCAGCGAGACGGCGACCGTCTTCAGCGCGCCCGATGCCTCGACGATGCCGTCGCGCGCGGCCTGCGCCTCGAACGGGTCGGCGGGGCCGGAGATCTGGAGGCCGGTGTCCTCGGAAAGGATCTCGCGCACGCGTGCGGCGAACTCGGGATGCGTGTTGAGGCCGGTGCCCACCGCCGTGCCGCCGAGCGGGATCTGGCCGAGCCGCTCGAGCGTCGAGCCGACGCGGTCGTAGCCCTGCCGCACCTGTGCGGCGTAGCCGGCGAACTCCTGGCCGAGCGTGACCGGGACCGCGTCCATCCAATGGGTCCGCCCTGACTTGACGACGTCGTCGAACTCGAGCGCCTTCGCCTGGAGCGAGTTGGCGAGCAGCTCGAGCGCGGGCAGGAGATCGTGGACGATCTCGTCGAGCGCGGCGAGGTGAACCGCGGACGGGAAGACGTCGTTCGACGACTGCCCCATGTTCACGTCGTCGTTCGCGTGCACGCCTTCGCCCGCAAGAGTTGCGAGCACCTCGTTCGCGTTCATGTT
>DASXLN010000209.1:0-7228 GCA_036496165.1 Gaiellaceae bacterium
CTCGAGAAGGGCTACGACGTGTACGGGATGATCCGACGCTCGAGCTCGTTCAACACGGCCAGGATCGACCACATCTTCGGCGACGTGAAGCTCGAGTTCGGCGACCTGACCGACGGCTCCGTCCTCAACCAGCTCATGCGCACCATCCGGCCGGACGAGGTCTACAACCTCGGCGCGCAGAGCCACGTGCAGGTGAGCTTCGGCGTTCCCGAGTACACCGCCGACGCCGACGCGATGGGCACGCTGCGCCTCCTCGACGCGATCCGCGAGGAGGACGTGAAGTGCCGCTTCTACCAGGCGTCCTCGAGCGAGATGTTCGGCAAGGTGCGCGAGACGCCGCAGACCGAGGAGACGCCGTTCCATCCGCGCAGCCCCTACGGCGTGAGCAAGGTCTTCAGCTACTGGATCACCCGCAACTACCGCGAGGCCTACGGGATGTACGCGGTGAACGGGATCCTCTTCAACCACGAGTCGCCACGTCGCGGGCCGACGTTCGTGACCCGCAAGATCACGCGCGCGGTCGGCGCGATCCTTCGCGGCGAGCAGGACGAGCTCCGGCTCGGGAACCTCGACGCGAAGCGCGACTGGGGCTACGCACGCGACTACATGGACGGCGCGTGGCGGATGCTCCAGGCGGACGAGCCCGAGGACTACGTGCTCGCGACCGGGGAGACGCACTCGGTGCGCGACTTCCTCGCCGAGGCGTTCGGGTACGCCGGGCTCGACTGGAACGACTACGTGAAGGTCGATGAGCGGTACTTCCGTCCCGCCGAGGTCGACCTGCTCATCGGCGACTACTCGAAGGCGCGCGAGCAGCTCGGGTGGGAACCGACCGTGCGCTTCGCCGAGCTCGTCCGCATGATGGTCGACCACGACCGCGAGCTCGAGCGGAGCGAAGAGCACTACGTCTGACGTGAGCTGGCCCGCCGACGCTTCGAAGCTCGAGCGCGTCCGGGCGCTCATGGAGGAACAGGGTCTCGACACGCTCGTCGTGCGCGCGCCGGACAACGTCCTGTACCTGACCAATTTCTGGGGAATGAAGGGCTACGACGCGTGCGTGTTCCCGCGCGAGGGCGAGCCCGTGCTCGTCTGCCTCGAGGCCTCGGCCGAAGACGCGGCGCGAACGGCATGGACGCAGGACGTGCGCTACGTCCGCGGATACGACGCGGTCGACCCGAGACCGGTGCCGGCGCGCACGCTCGAGGCCGCCGTCGCTGCGTCGTCCGGCCGGGTCGGCCTGGAGCTCTCACTCGGGACGCAGGCCTCGGACCGGATGGTCGGCGAGCCGACGACGTTCACGAAGGCATGGTTCGACGCGTTCCCCGACGCCGTCGATGCCGCGCCGCTCCTTGCGCAGGCGCGTGCGATCAAGACCGAGCAGGAGGTCGCGCGCATCCGCATCGCGAACGAGATCGCCGCGGCGGCGATGGAGCACGTGCGCGGGCTGCTCGAACCGGGGATGCCGGAATCCGAGGCGGCTGCGATCTGGCAGGCCCACGTGCACGGGCAGGGCACTGCCCGCACGGACGTCGAGCTTGCGCTCCCGTTCTCCCTTGTCTGGGCCGGGAAGGGCATCAAGACGTTCACAGCCACGTCGGACTTGCCCGTGAGCGAAGGTGAGCCGGTGCTGTTCGAGATCTGGGTCTGCGCCGACGGCTACTGGGCCGACCACACGAAGAACCTGGTCGTCGCGCAGCTGCGCGACGACTATCGAGAGCTACTCGATCGCTTGATGCTGGTCTACGACGATGCGCTCGCATTCATCCGGCCGGGCGCGTCGATGGCCGAGCTCGACCTGCTCGTTCGTGACGGGCTCGGGTACTCGCCGTCGCATCCGATCTGTCACGGCGTCGGCGCACGCGCGCACGAGCCGCCGTACCCGCACCAGGCCGGCGGCGGCACCTTCGAGGAGGGAATGGTGCTCGCGGTCGAGCCGGGCGTGTACTGGGACGGCGGCGGCGGGCTGCGCGTCGAGGACAACTTCCTCGTCACCGCCGCCGGATTGGAGAAGCTGTCGCCGTTCCCCGACGGAGTCGTCGCATGTCGCTGATCTGGACAGGGTCTCTCAGCCATCCGTACCGCATCGGCGGCAGCGTCGGGCTGTACGACACGACGCTTCGCGACGGCGAGCAGACCGTCGGGGTCGTCCTCGACCCGGAGCAGAAGCTGGAGATCGCGAAGCTCCTCGACGCGATCGGCGTCGATCGCATCGAGGCCGGCTTTCCACGTGTCTCCCAGGACGACTGGGAGGCGGTGAAGCTCATCGCAGGCGCCGGCCTGCGTGCGGAGATCTGGGGCTTCTCTCGTGCGGTCGCCGCCGATCTCGAAGCGCTCGTCGAGCTCGGCGTCCGCCACGCGGTGATCGAGTCGCCCATCTCCGACGCGAAGCTCGACGCAATCGGCGTCTCGCGCGCCGTGATGGTCGACCGCATCAAGAACGCGATGAGCTTCGCGGCCGAGAACGGCATCCACGCGGCGTTCTTCGGCGTCGACTCGACGCGTGCCGACCTTGATTTCTTCCGGTACGTCTACGAGTCAGCCGTCGAGGCAGGCGCGCGCGAGGTCGCGGTCGTCGACACGCTCGGCGTTGCATCTCCGGAAGCCGTTCGCGACCTCGTCGGCCGGACGATCCAGTGGCTCGACGGCACGCCGGTGCACTTCCACGGTCACAACGACTTCGGGCTGGCCACCGCGAACGCCGTCGCTGCCGTCAGCGCGGGCGCGACGTGGATCCATGGCACGATCAACGGCATGGGTGAGCGTGCCGGGAATGCGAACCTCGGTGAGGTCGCGCTCACCTTGCGTGCGCTCTACGGCGTCGAGTCCAGCCTCGACCTCGGTCGCATCCGCGAGGTCTCGGCGCGGGTGCAGGAGCTGTCGGGGTACGAGCTCGAGCCGTGGAAGCCGGTGACCGGTGAGACGCTCTTCCGGCGGGAGTCGGGAGCGGTCGCGTCGCAGTTCCACGATCCGCCGTCGATCGAGCCGTATTCGTCCGAGCTCGTCGGGGCGCAGCGCGGTCTCGTGCTCGGAAAGAAGAGCGGCCTCGATTCCATTCGCATCAAAGCCGAGGAGCTCGGCCTCGACGTTCCGGAAGAACGCCGCGGCGACGTGCTGGCGCGCGTAAAGGAGCTCGGGATGCGGAAGCACGGACTGGTGAGCGACGACGAGTTCCGCGCACTCGTCGACGGCTCGGCATGAAGAACCGCACGATGCCGCCGAGCGCCGTCATCCCGGTGCTCGTCTATCCGACGGTTCGCGAGGCCGTCGACTGGCTGTGCAACGCGTTCGGTTTCGTCGAGCGGTGGGAGGCGAAGGGGCATCGCGCGCAGCTCCTTGTCGGCTCCGGTGCGGTCGTCGTCGTCGACGGCGAGGCCACCGGTGCGTGCGGTGCGCATTCGATCATGGTCCGCGTCGAGAACGTCGACCTCCACCACGGCCGCGCGATGTTGTGGGGCGCGCGGATCCTCAGCCCGCCGAACGACTATCCGTACGGCGAGCGGCAGTACACGGCGGAGGATCCCGGCGGTCACCGCTGGACGTTCTCCCAGTCGATCGCCGATCTCGAGCCGGAGGAGTGGGGCGGGAACTCCGGCCCGGGCATGGCCCGTGGCTGAGTACGACGCGGTCATCGTCGGCAGCGGCGTGAACTCGCTGGCATGCGGCGCCCTGCTTGCCCGCGAAGGATGGCGGGTGTGCGTGCTCGAGCGCAATGACTGGCTCGGCGGCGCGATCCACACGGCCGAGCTGACGGAGCCCGGCTATCACCACGACGTCTTCAGCGCATGGCACCCGTTGTGGGTCGGCGGCGCTGCGCATGCGCGGCTCGGCGACGAGCTCGCGGCGCGCGGTCTCGAGTACCTCAACACGGATCTGCCGACGGCGACGGCGTTCCCCGACGGGTCGGCGGCGTTCCTCCTGCGGGACGCAGAGGGGAACGCGCGCGAGCTTGGTCCCGAGTGGCCGGGCGTGCTCGAGCGCTTCTTCCCGAACGCCGACATCGCGTTCGGCCTGCTCGGGACCGAGCTGTGGAGCGCGTCCGGGCTCGCGCTCGCGGCGAAGGCGTACAGGCGGCTCGGGCGGGCGGGAGTCGCCGCGTTCACGGGCGAGCTGCTCCAATCGAGCCGCGACTGGCTCCAGCAGACCTTCGCGTCGGAGCACGCGCACGGCGTGCTCGCGCCGTGGGTGCTCCACACCGGGCTCGGCCCCGACGCGGCGTCGTCCGGGTTCATGACGCAGGTGATCGCCGTCGCGGTGCAGGAGGGCGGTATGCCGATCCCGCGCGGCGGCGGCGCCAAGCTCGCGAACGCGCTCGTGCAGCTGATCCGCGATCGAGGCGGCACGTGCGAGACCGGGCGCGACGTCGAGCGCGTCGTCGTGCGCGCCGGCCGTGCGACCGGCGTTCGGCTTGCGGACGGCGAGAGCGTCGAGGCGAGCCGCGCGGTGATTGCGAACGTCACGCCAACGCAGCTGTACGAGCGGCTGCTCGACGGCGATGCGCCTCCGGGCGCGCGCGCCTTTCGGTACGGGCGCGCCGAGATGCAGATCCACTTCGCCTTGTCGGAGCCTGCCCGGTGGGACGGCGACGAGCGGCTGAACGGGACGGCGATCGTCCACGTCACGCCGGGGCTCGACGGCGTGTCGCGCGCGGTGAACGAGGCGGAGCGCGGCGTCGTTCCGGAGGAGGGCACGATCGTCGTCGGGCAGCCGCTGACGATGGATCCCTCGCGTGCGCCCGAGGGCAGGGGATTGCTGTGGATCCAGTTGCAGGAGCTGCCCTCGCGCATCGAGTGGAACGACGACCTGCGCGAGCGTTACGCCGACCGCATCCAGGCGCGGCTCGCGAAGCACATCCCGAATCTCGAGTCGTCGATCGTGCGGCGCGTCGCGCTCGGTCCGCACGACCTCGAGCGCATGAACGTGAACCTGCGGCACGGTGATCCGTACGGCGGCGCGCTCACGCTCGACCAGAACTTTCTCTGGCGGCCGTTCCCGGGCAGCCGTGGGCACACAACGCTCGTCGAACGGCTGTGGCACATCGGCGCGAGCACGTGGCCGGGGCCCGGCCTCGGCGCCGGCTCCGGAACCCTCGTTGCCGACGCCCTGCTGCGCCCGCCCCTACCGTCCCGCGCGGCGACGAGGATGCGCGCGCTGATCCGCCGCTGACGCGTGTGGACGAGGCTCCGGTCATCCGCGCGGAACCCGGCACACCGTCGTGACCGGCGAGCCCCGACAATGTGCCCCACCCAACAGGGTGGGGGGATGGAGGTGGGAACCACGGTGCAGCGGCCCGTCCCCGCTTGCCGCTGCAGCGCCGGCCTCGTAGATTCCTGCCACTGCGCGTGCCCGACGAGAAGCGAGGGACGATGAGATTCAGCATCTACAGCGAGCTCCAGAGCTGGCCCGGCAAGTCCTATTCCCAGTTGTACGGCGAAGTGCTCGAGCAGATCGAGAACGCCGACCGGCTCGGCTTCGACGCGTACGCGGCGATCGAGCATCTCTTCTTCCCGAAGTTCTCGGCGTCGGCGAACGTCTTCGGCCTCTTCGGGATGGCCGCCGCGCGCACGAAGCGCATCAACTTCCGGACGATGCTGCACATCCTCCCGTACCACAACCCGCTCGTCCTCGCCGCGATGATCCACGAGTTCTCGCTGCTGACGAACGGCCGCTACGAGTTCGGTGTCGGCCGCGGGCACGGATGGATTCCGCTCGCCGCAGGACTGCCCATGGACGAGAGCGCGCGGCCGCGATACGAGGAGGCGCTCGATCTCTTCATCGAAGGGCTGCACAACGACAAGGTCACGTTCCACGGCGAGTACTGGAACGTCGACGACAGCCTCATCGTCCCGTTCAGCGGCCATCGCTTCCGTGTCGTCCTCGGCGGCACGTCGGACCGCACGTACGACCTCGCCGCGAAGCACGGCTGGGCCGTCGCCGTGCCGCCGCTTCTCCCGTACGTCGCGCTGAAGGATCAGCTCGATCTCTACCGCGCGAAGTGCGCGGAGTACGGCACGACGCCCGACATCATCTGGATCCACGCGTGCTACATCGACGACGACCGCGAGCTCGCGAAGCGCGAGGCGGAGCGGCACATGCGCGGGTTCCTCGAAGGGAATGCATCACCGCTCACCGAGCACACACCGCCGCCGACGGAGAAGCTCAACGCAGCCGGATACGGGTTCTACGCATCGGGGATCATGGAGAAGCTCGCCGCGACGCCGTACGACGACATGATCGCGGGCGACATCGTCTGGGTCGGGACGCCCGACGACGTCGTCGAACGGATCCGCGAGACGATCGAGGTCTGCGAGGGACTGACCGAGATCGCGATCACGACGAACCCGGGCGGCGTCGAGCACTGGAAGGCGATCAAGGCGCAGGAGCTCTTCGCGCAGCACGTCATCCCGCGCGTGCAGGAGATGACGGGCGATCAGAACGCGAAGATCGAGCGGCCATTGAGCTCGACCGTGTAGATCGCGCTCGCGAGCTCGAGGTGCGCGTGTAGCGCAGCGGCGCCGCGGTCCGGGTCATGCGCGGCACACGCCGCGAGCAGCTCGCCGTCGAGCTCCTCGTGCCGGTCTTGAAGCGCGCCCTTCTCCGCGAGCAGCACCGGCCGGTAGCGCTCGCAGCTGTCCCAGCACGGACGGATGAGACGCAGGAGCCAGCTCGACCGCGCCGCCTCGTAGACGGTGAAATGGAACGCGGTGTGCTCGCGCATCGCCGCGCGCGCGTCCGCCCGGTGCCGCGCCTCGTCGAACGACGCCAGATGCGCCCGCGCCCGCGCCTCGTCGGCCGGCTCGAACAGCTCCGCTGCCCGGCGCACCGCCATCGTCTCGACGGCGAGGCGGATGGAGAACAGCTCCCGCAACTCCTCGACGTCGAGGCTCATCACCTTCGCGCCGTGATGCGGAACGTGCTCGGCGAGCCCGAGCGCCTCCAGCTGGCGCACCGCCTCCCGGATCGGCGAGATGCTCATCCCGAGCCGGCTTGCCAGGTCCTCGAGCCGGAGCGGAGCGCCCGGCGTGAGCTCGCCGAGGATGATCGACTCGCGCAGGCGCTCGAGGGCGGCCTCCGCCATCGTCCGGTGCCGGACAGCGGCCACGGAGGCGGAGCGTGAACCACACTTGATCAGATGTCAAACCCTGTGACACCATCACCCATCGGCGTGTCGAGGGAACCCGATGGTCAGCCGCGGATCTCCGTGTCGCAGGTGAGCACGCTCGCCTCGAGC
>DASXLN010000210.1:0-5460 GCA_036496165.1 Gaiellaceae bacterium
GCCGAACGGCTTCGTCGCCGCCGCGCCGATCACCTCCCAGACGTCGATGTCCATCCGGTCGCAGAGCTGCGCGAGCTCGTTGACGAGCGCGATGTTGACGGAGCGGAAGATGTTCTCGAGCAGCTTCGTCAGCTCGGCGGCCTCGGCGGTCGAGACCTCGTGCACGTTGTCGAGCGCGCTGCGATAGAGCGCCGCAGCAGCCTCCGTCGACGCGGCGTCGATGCCGCCGACGACCTTCGGCGTCGACTTCGTCGTCCAGTCGGTCCGGCCCGGATCGACGCGCTCGGGGGCAAATGCGAGGTAGAAGTCGGTTCCCGCCTTGAGCCCGCTTCCCGACTCGAGCGTGGGCTGGAGAATCTCGCGGGTCGTGCCCGGATACGTCGTCGACTCGAGGACTACGACGTGGCCCTTCTTCAGGTGCGGCGCAATGGAACGCGCAGCGCTCTCGATGTAGCCGAGATCGGGCTCGCGTTGCGGCGACAGCGGTGTCGGCACCGCGATGACGACTGCGTCCGCGTCGGCGACGATCGCGAAATCCGTCGTTGCCGAGATCATCCCGGCGTCGACGAGGCGCTTCATCTCCTCGGAGGGAACGTCCTCGATGTGGCTCTCGCCGCGATTGATGCCGTCGACGACCTTCTGCTGCACGTCGACGAGGACGACGCGCTTGCCCGCGTCCGCGAACGTCTGCGCGTGTGGCATGCCGACGTAGCCGGCTCCGATGATGGCGATGTCGGGGTTCACGCCGCGGCAAGGCTAGCTGCGACCCGCGCTGCAGCCGCACCGTCGCCGTACAGCGGCGGCAGCCCCTCCGGCATGCGTGCGGACGCCACTGCCGCGGCGAGAAGCTCGGGGTCGTCGTCGACGAGGACGTTCGCCCCGACCTCGACCGTGTCGATCCACTCGGTCGAGGGACGCGCCGTGACGCAGGGCACGCCGTACCAATACGCCTCCTTCTGGAGCCCGCCGGAGTCGGTGACGATCACGCGCGCCTGCGAGGACAGTGCCGCCATGTCGAGGTAGCCGAGCGGGTCGACGACCTCGACGTTCTCGGGAACCTCTGTGAGTCGCGCGCGCGTGCGCGGGTGTGCAGGGAAGACGACGCGCTCGGCCGTCCGGCGGAGGCCGTCGACGATGCGCGCCAGCCGGCCGGGCTCGACGTTCGCCTCACGATGGATGGTGGCGACGAGATAGCCGCCGCGCTCGAGACCGAGCCGCTCGAGGATGCGCGAGCGCTCGCGGGCGATCGGTGCGAAGCGGAAGCTCGCGTCGGCCATGACGTCGCCGACAATCTCGATTGCGCCCGGGACTCGCTCCGCGAGCAACGTCGCACGCGACCTCTCGTCCGGGCACAGGAGGAGTGCGGAGACGCGGTCGACCGCGATCCGGTTCCGCTCCTCCGGCATCGACAGGTCGCCGCTGCGCAGGCCGGCCTCGACGTGCGCGACGCGGACGTCGCCCGCCGCCTCGGCTCCGGCGAGTGTCGAGTTCGTATCGCCGTACACGAGCACCCAGTCGGGCGATTCGGCGACGACGGCGGCACCGATCCCGGGCTCCATCGCCGCCGGATCGGCCGTGTGCAGGTCGAGCCGATATGCAGGCTCGCCGAGGCCGAGCTCGTCGAAGAAGACCTCCGACATCGCACGGTCGTAGTGCTGGCCGGTGTGGAGGACGATCTCGTCGATGCCGGCCTCGCGCAGCGCGACCGACACCGGGCCGGACTTGATGAACTGCGGGCGGTTGCCCACGACCGAGAGAACGCGCACGGCCACGAGGCTACAATGGCCGCCGCTTCGGGCCGTTAGCTCAGCTGGTAGAGCAGGGGACTCTTAATCCCAAGGTCGCAGGTTCGATCCCTGCACGGCCCACTTTTGCCGCCGGGTCAGCGGGCGACGCGATAGCGGACGTGCGTCGCCAACGGCGAGTGGATGACCTCCACCGGCTCGAGACCGAGATCGGGGACGCCTTCGAAGAGCGCCTCCCCGGCACCAAGGAGGACGGGGGCGAAATCGAGGACGAGCTCGTCGACCACGCCCGCCGCGAGCGCCTGGCGCACGGTGGACGCGCCGCCCGCAATGTCCACTCCTCTGTCACCAGCCGCCTCCGAGGCACGCGCGAACGCTGCGTCGAAGCCGTCGGTGACGAAGTGGAACGTCGTCCCGCCCGCCATCTCGACCGGGGGCCGCTCGTAGTTCGTGAGCACGAACACCGGCGCGTGGTACGGCGGCTCGTCGCCCCACCACCCACGCCAGTCGTCCTGCCAGGAGCCGCGAATCGGCCCGAACATGTTGCGTCCCATCACGTATGCGCCGCGCGGACGCATGAGTAGGTCGCGCGCCCGGGCGTCGGCCTCGTTCAGCGGCTCGTCGATGTGCCAGTGGTGGAGCTCGAGGCCGCGGCGGCCGAGGGGATGCTCGAGGCTTTGGTCGGGTCCTGCGACGTATCCGTCGAGCGAGATCGACATGTGGCATGTGGTTGCGCTCATGATTCTTCTGACGGTGCCTCTCCGCGGAAATCATCGCGGGCAGATGGATTCGCGGCCGGCCGGAGCGTGCCGTCGAAGACCGTGATCGCTCGCCCGGTGACGGTCACCCTGTCGCCGTTCACGTCGACGCCGACGAGGCCCGCCCGCGACGACACCTGCAGGCCTCTGAGCGGCGACCTTCCGAGTCGCTCGATCCAATAGGGCGCCAGCACGGTGTGCGCACTGCCGGTGACCGGATCCTCGGGGATGCCGGCCTGTGGCGCGAAGACGCGAGAGACGAAGTCGTATCCCTCGCCCGTCTCTGCCACGGCGGTCGGGATCACACCGACGGAAACGTCGAGCCTGCTCACGGCGTCGAGATCGGGTGCGAGGCCACGGACGAGCGCCTCGTCGGCGAGAAGCGCGAGAAAGAAGGCACCGTTGTCAGTGCGGCCGGTCCACTCCACCTGCGCGCCGAGTGCATCTGCGACCGCGCCGCGTGCGTCGACCTCCGTCACCGGCCACGCGGGAAAGTCCATCGCAAGCGAACCATCCGGCTGTTCGGAGACCGTGAGCACCCCGCTGCGGGTGGCGAACCGGATCGGGCCTTGCACACCGTCCTCGAACAAGCAGTGAGCGGACGCCAGCGTCGCGTGGCCGCAGAGATCGATCTCGACCGTCGGCGTAAACCAGCGCAAGCGGAAGTCGGCGTCGGGGACCTCCTCGCGGATGATGAATCCCGTATCCGACAGGTTCGTCTCGCGCGCGACCGCCGCCATCCATTCGTCCGGCGGAGTCTCGTCGAGCACCAGGACCGCCGCAGGGTTCCCGCCATACGGCCGCTCGGTGAACGAATCCACCGTCCTCAACCGAACGCCGGTCACGCGAAATCGTAGAACACCGTCACCCGGAAGTGAATGGCCTTCTGCGCTGCCGGCCGGCTCCCCGCCGGCCGGCAGCTGATCGCCTCTAGTACGGGGGCGGGCCCTCGTCCACGTACGTCCGCCGACGGCTGAAGTAACCGGGGCCTGCCCACGACGACCAGAAGATCATCGACAGCAGGATCCCGACGATCCCGACGATCAACAGGATCCATCCGACCGCGTGGATGTTGACACCGGAGACCGTCGCGCTCACTGCGAACGCGAGCACTGCGCCCACGGCCGCAAGAATGATTCCAACTCCGAGACCCATGCGTCCTCCTTTCGAGGTCGGCCCAATGGGGGCCATCCGACAAACGGAGAAGTGCCGGTTCAGGGTTCGGCGAATGCCCCGGTGGGCTTTCGTCTAGGCTCCGAACCGGATGCGCAGGGGCTCGATCGCGTCGCTACTGGGGATCGGCATCGTCTCCGGCGGAGTCGCCGCCGCGGTGGCGCTCGCCATCCCCTGGCTGCCCGTCGACGCCTCGAAGGAGGCCGGGCGGATCGACTTCGAGTTCTGGTTCGTCATCACGATCTGCATCGTCATCTTCGCCGTGGTTGCGGCGGTGATGCTCTACTCGATCGTCCGCTTCCGGGCCGCACCCGACGACGACTCCGACGGGCCGCCGATCCACGGAAACACGCGCCTCGAGATCGCCTGGACGATCATCCCGACCATCCTCGTCACCGCCATCGGCATCACGAGCGCGATTGTCCTCTCCCGCGACGACGCTCTCGCGAAGAACGCGCTCCGCGTCGACGTTGTGGCGCAGCAGTTCACGTGGACGTTCAAGTACCCCGGCGGTCTGACGAGCTCGACGCTGACGCTCCCGAAGGACCGCGAGACGCAGCTCCGCTTCCAGTCGATCGACGTCATCCACGCCTTCTTCGTCCCCGAGTTTCGCGAGAACGAGGACATCGTCCCCGGTCTCACGACGACGATCAACGTCACACCGACGCGGGCGGGGACGTACCCCGTGATCTGCAACGAGCTGTGCGGCCTCGGCCACGGGACGATGCGCTCGACGGCGGTCGTCGTGACCCCGGCGGCGTTCGACCGGTGGCTCAAGGCCCAGTCGAAGGCGGAGGCGTCGCCGAACCCGGGCACCGCAGGCGCCGCCGTCTTCAAGAACAACGGCTGCGCGGCATGCCACACGTTCGCTCCGGCGGGCGCCGCCGGCAAGGTCGGCCCCGACCTCGACACGCTCTCCGCGGAGGCGAAGCAGGCGGGCCAGCCGCTCTCGTCGTTCGTGCGAACCTCCATCACCGACCCGAACGCATACGTTCAGCCCGGCTACCCGAAGAACGTCATGCCGCAGACCTTCGGCAAGGCGCTCTCGAAGCAGCAGCTGGACGCACTCGTCACCTATCTGATCTCCTCGAAGGGCAAATGACCGCGACGACTCTCGACCACCACGACACGACGGCGCCCACGGGCGGCGGCCGCGGGACCGTCCGCCGGCTCCTCCTCGGCGCCGGCTTCATCCGCGCCGCGTGGATGTTCTGCCTCTTCGGTGCGATCGGCTTCGGCCTCGTCGTCGTCTTCCGCTGGTGGGGCGGATGGCAGCCGCTGTTCAAGAGCGACGACATCGTCCTCGTGTCGCTGCTCGTGGCGGGACCGGTCGGGTTCCTCTCCGGCATCGGCGCGTTCGACTACTGGGCGCGGTACGCGATCGGGTCGCCGACGCGTCCCGAGGATCACTCCGGTCACGGCGCGCGCTCGTGGCGCGACTACTTCCGCGTCAACACCGACCACAAGGTCATCGGCGTCCAGTACCTCGCGACGACGCTCGTCTTCTTCGTCGCGGGCGGCTTCCTCGCCATGCTCGTCCGCGTCCAGCTCGCACGGCCGAGCGCGCACTTCTTCGACCCGCAGACTTACAACGGCCTGTTCTCGGTGCACGCGTCGCTGATGATCTTCCTGTTCGTCATCCCCGCGTTCGCCGGGCTCGCCAACTTCGTCGTTCCGCTCATGCTCGGCGCACCCGACATGGCGTTCCCGCGGCTCAATGCCCTGTCGTTCTGGCTCCTGCCGATCGCCGGGATCATGATGCTCTCGTCGTTCCTCGTTCCCGG
>DASXLN010000211.1:0-2418 GCA_036496165.1 Gaiellaceae bacterium
CGATCCTTCCCAAGCCTCTTTGCCTCGTACAAGGCCCTGTCCGCCTGGGAAAACAGCGTTCTTTCGCCCTCTCCAGGCCGATGCTGGGCGACGCCGAAGCTACAGGTAACCCCGAAAACTGCCCCATCCCGCCCCCGGAACGAGCGCTCCCGGAGGGCCGCCCGGACGCGCTCGGCGAGCTGGGCGCCCCCCTCGGCGTCGGTGCCGGGGAGGAGGAGGACGAACTCCTCGCCGCCCCAACGGCCGGGGAGGTCGGACTCGCGCAGCGTGCGCCGGAGGACCGAGGCGAGCTCCCGGAGGACGTCGTCGCCGGCGTCGTGGCCGTGCACGTCGTTGATCCGCTTGAAGTCGTCGAGGTCGGCGACGACGAGGGTGAAGGGAACGCCGAGCCGGTCGGAGCGCGCGATCTCGTGGCCGAGCGCGTCCTCGCACCCGCGCCGGTTTGCGATGCCGGTGAGCCCGTCGACGAGCGCCTGCCGCTCGACGACGGAATGCAGGCGAGCGTTCTCGAGCGCGACGGCCGCGTGCGCCGCGAGTGACGCGGCGGTCATGCGCTCCTCCGCGTCGAAGGTTCCGACGAGGACGAGCGTGCCGAGCTGGTCGCCGCCGACGGTGAGCGGATGCTCGAGCCGCTCACCGGACGCGTTGTAGTTGCCGGCCGCGGCGGCGAGCCCGCTGCTCTGGATCGTCGCACCGGTCGCACCGGTCGCCTCGACCGCCGTCTCCGCGACGATGTGGAGAAGCTGCTCGACGTCGTTCGTCGCCGCGAGCGCCTCGCCGAACCGGGTGATGGCGATGCGCAGCCGGGCACGCTCGGCGTCGAGCTCGGCGAGCCGCAACTGGAGCTGGTCGGCCATCTCGTTGAACGCGCCGGCGAGCGTCGCGAGCTCGTCGTGGCCGCGCACCGGGACGCGCTGGCCGAGCCGGCCGTGCGCGATGCCGCGCGCAGCTTCAGCCAGGTGCTGAAGCGTGCGGACGATCGACCGTCCTTCGAGGAAGGCGACGATCCCGACGAGGAGGACGACGCCGAGGAGCCCGAGCAGGAGCTTGTCCCGCCGCGACGCGCCGGCGGCGTCGACTGCCGACTGCGGCGTCAGCACCGCGAGCGAGACGCCGGGAAGCGGCGGCGCGACGAGCGCGCGGTAGCGCGTGCCGCCGACGCGCACCACGGCGATGCGACCCGCGGAGAGCGGGACGGCTCCGGCGAGCGGCGGGCTCGCGGCCAGGATGCGGTCGCCGCTGAGGAGCGCCAGGCGATCCTCTTTCGGCACGCCCGCATGGCGGCGCAGGTCGGCGACGAACGCGCCGTCGAGCGGGACGGAGGCGACCACGACACCGGCGAGCCCCTTCGCGGTGATCACGTCCGCCTCGCGATGGAGCGCGACCGGCTCCGAGCGGCCGATACGGAAGGCGCCGGCGTGGACAGCCAGCTGCGGCGACCGCGGAAGCAGCGCTTGCACCGCGGCCCGGTCGCGCCGCTGGAGTGCGACCTGGAAGCGTCGGTCGCGCGCGAGCCGTAGTGCGGCCGCCTGGGCGGCGTCGGCCCGCTCCTGGTAGGCCGCGAGCGCGACGCGGAGGTCGGACTGGAGCCTCGTATCCACCCGCCGGGCCTCGCTCTGCGAGGAGGCCGAGGCGAAGCCCCAGACGGCCGCGCCGGCGGGCACGAGCGTCAGAACGATGAAATAGAGCGCGAGCTTGAACTTGAAGCTGCCCAGAGCGGCCTCCCGTTGATTCAAGCCCTCGTCCCGACCTGCCGATACCTCTTTCGAGTGATGCCATCGGCATCGGGGGTCGGAACCATGAGTGCTATCACGAGGGGGGTCGTCGCAGCAGTGCTGCTCGCCGGTGCGGTGGCGGGAGCTGTCGCCTTCCCGCGAATCCTGGCCGGGCCGGGCGGGGTGCAAACCGCGCCGTTCGTCGGGTTGCCGGGAAGCTCGCCGCCGCCGACGATCGTCCGGGCGCGGCCGCTGCCCGCGCCGGCTCCCGCGTTCCGGCTTCGGGTCGCACCGGCCGTTCACGTCGCGCAGGTCGCCCACGTGGCGGCGGCAGCCACCGTTCGGCCCAAGCCGATCGTCGTCCACCGCATCGCGCCTCCGACGCCGCACGTCGCTCCGAAGCCGAAGACCGCACCGGCACCTACTCCTGCCGCGCCCGCACCCACTCCCGCCGCGCCCGCGCCGGCAGCACCTCCACCGCCGGCGCCGACGGTGCAGGTTGCGCCGCAGCCCGCGCGCGTGCCCGCGGTCGCGACCACGCCTGCGCCGGCGCCAACCCCGTCCGCGCCGCCCTCGCCGGCCCCGGCGCCGGCCGTCCCGGCCGGGCACGACCACGGCCACGGCCACGGCAACAACCAGGGCGGGCACGCCGACCCACTAGGATCCGGCGATGGTTCGCCTCCGCAAGCTCCGCCCGGGCCCG
>DASXLN010000212.1:0-3130 GCA_036496165.1 Gaiellaceae bacterium
GCGCTCGGCGCGGGCATCGGCTACTTCGTGCCGACGCTCTGGTGCATCGGTCTCGGCGTCCTCATCGTGCTCGCGCGCGGCGTGTCCGATGCGCAGGAGCTGCCGGCCGCCGTCGCTGCGGCGGGCGGCGTCGCGTTCGTCGCTCTCGCGGCGATCACGATCGACGAGAGCGAGAAGGCATTCGCCGACATCTATTCGACCGCGGTCTCGCTGCAGAACTTCCTTCCTCGGATATCGCAGCGCCTGCTCATCACTCTCGTGTCCGCACTCGCGACGGGCCTCGCGCTCGCGCTCGATCTCGGCAACTACCAGAACTTCCTCTACCTGCTCGGCTCGTTCTTCGTGCCGCTCTTCGGCGTGCTCGTCGCCGACTGGCTGAGCGAGCGGGCGCACTACACGCCCGAGCACGTGTTCAACGAGACGGAGTGGCGGTTCGGCGCGCTCGTCGCCTGGCTCGCCGGGTTCGTGCTCTACCAGTGGCTCTCCCCCGTCGGGCCGTCGTGGTGGACGCGTCTCGTCGCGCACACCCATCCGCAAAGTGTGAGCTTCACCGCATCGCTGCCGAGCTTCGCCGCCGCGTTCGCGCTCACGCTCCTCTTCAAGTCGGTGTCGAGTGTCGCTCGCCGTCGTCGGACAGCTCTCGCGTGACGTGATCGCCGGTGGGCCGCCGCGGATCGGCGGCCCACCCTGGCACGGGGCCCGCGCGCTGCGCGCGCTCGGCGCCGACGCGCGCCTCGTCGCCAAGTGCGGCGAGCGCGACGCAGTCGAGTTCACACGGCGGCTGGAGACGCTCGAGCTCCCGTTCGAGCTCGTCGTCGGCGAGGAGACGACCTCGTTCTCGTTCTCGTACGACGCGAAAGGAATCCGCACGATGGCGATCGACGTCGTCGGCGACCCGTGGCGTCCCGAGGAGCTCGATCTCGGCGACGCCGAGTGGCTCTATGTCGCACCGCTCGTGCGCGGCGAGATCGACGTGCGCTGGATCACGGACGGACGCCGTGTGCTGCTCGACGGGCACGGCCTCGTGCGCGTCCCGAAGCCGGGGCCGCTCGTCCTCGACGGCGACTTCGACCGCGAGCAGCTGCGCCACGTCGACATGGTGAAGCTCGCCGACGAGGAGGCGGCCGCCGCCGGCGAGCTCGGCGTGCCGGAGGTGATCGTCACGCACGGCGCCCGCGGTGCGACGGTCAACGGCGTCCTCGTCGAGGCGGAGCCGGTCGACCGCGACCCGACGGGCGCGGGCGACATGTTCGGGGCCGCGTACGTCGTCGCGCGATCGCAGGGGGCGGATCCGGTGGCCGCCGCGCGCAGCGCGGCGGCGCTCGTCTCGGAGCTCCTGCGGTGATCGCCGCCGTCGACACCGTCGACGGCGTGCTGCTCGTCGACGTCGAGGCGGAGGCGGTGCTCGGTGCGGGGACCGAGCTGCCGGCGACGGAGGCACCGGCGGTCGAGCTGCCCCGCGTCGTCGCGACCGCGGGAGCGGGCGCGACGATCGTCGCCATCGTCGAGCGGCGTCCGCCGCTCGCGATCTCGAACGACGCCGGGGCCACGTGGCGCGAGGCGGGCGGCGGGCTCCCGGCCGGCTTCGCGGTCGCGGTCGCCGAGGACGATCCCGACCGGATGCTCTTCGCCGCGCGGAACCGGCTCTACCTCTCGACGAACGGCGGCATCTTCTGGCGCTCGCTCGAGCCGGAGCTTCCGGACATCGCCGGCGTCGCCTGGATCGACTAGAGGCGGAACTCGCCGCGCGCGACGACGACGGCGGAGCCGCCGACGTCGATCTCCTCCGGTGAGGAGGCGACCGCGTACAGCGTCGACGGCCTGCCGATCTCCTCGCCCTGCGAGATCTCGATCTCGTCGCCGAACGCGATGCGGCCGTGCCGTGCGAGGTGGAGCGCGAGCGGGCCCGCAGCGGAGCCGGTCGCGGGGTCCTCGGGGACGTCGTGCGCGGGGACGAACACGCGCAGCTTCCAGCGCCGGCCATCGCGTGCGAAGCACGCGGCGCCCTCGTCCATGAAGCGCGCGAGCCGCCCGAGGTCGGGCTGGAGCGCCGCGACGGTGTCAGCCGACGGAAGCTCCACGAGCACGTGACCGGGTCCCTGCCGGTACAGCTCGATGGGCAAGTCCGTCGACTCGGCGCCGAGGATGGCGAGGAGCTCGTCGCCGCGGTCGTAGGCGTCCCAGGTGGGAACCGGCTGCCGCATCCAGCCGAAGACGATGCGCGGGCCCTCGCGCTCGAGCCGCACCGGAACGACCCCAGCACCGGTCTCGAGTCGTATTTCCGCGAGCTGCAACGGGCCGGCAAGGACGAACGCCGTGCCGAGCATCGGATGGCCGGCGAACGGCAATTCGTCGGCGGGCGTGAAAATGCGCAGCTTCACATGCCCGTCGCCTTCCGGCGGATAGACGAACACGGTCTCGGAGAAGTTCATCTCCCGCGCGAGCTTCTGGAGCTGCGCCTCGGGGATCTCACGTGCGTCGGTGAAGACGGCGAGCTGGTTCCCGGCGAGCGGCACGTCGGTGAAGACGTCGCAGACGACGTACCGGAAGCCCGCCACCTGCGCCAGACTATCGTTCGCGCCGCGATGCGACTCCTCATCGTCCGCCACGCGGAAGCCGCTCCCGGCGAGCCGGACGAGCTCCGTTCACTGACACCGGAAGGCCGCGAGCACGCGCGTGCGCTCGGCGAGCGGCTGCGCCGCGACGGCCTCGCGCCGGACGCGGTCGTCACGAGCCCGCTCCTCCGCGCGCGTGAGACGGCGGCGGCGCTCGCGCTCGGCGAGCCGGAGGCCGACCAGCGGCTCGCGCCCGGCGCGTCCCCGGACGACTTCCGCGACGTCGCATTCGGCCGCGGCGACACGGTCGTCGTCGTCGGCCACCAGCCCGACTGCGGCCACGCCGTGCTCGAGCTCGCCGGCGTCGAGGTCCCGTTTCCGCCCGCCGGAACGTACGAGCTCGAGTTGTGAAGGCCATCTCTGTCAGCGGCCTGCGCAAGTCGTACGGGCCGCTCGAGGCGGTGCGCGGCGTCGACTTCGAGATCGAGGAGGGCGAGGTCTTCGGCCTGCTCGGCCCGAACGGCGCGGGCAAGACGACGACGGTCGAGATCCTCGAGGGCTACCGCCGGCGCGAT
>DASXLN010000213.1:0-10337 GCA_036496165.1 Gaiellaceae bacterium
GGCGTCGTCGTCCACAACATCGTGCACACGGAAGCCGCGTACGTCATCGACGCGAACGGCGACGAACGCGCGCTCTTCCTCTGGCCGTTCACCGCAGCCGACGTGAAGACGACGCTTGCGAACCTAGGCAGCTGAGTCGTCGTCGAGCGGTTCGAGGTCGTCGAGTGGAGCCTCGACGTCCTCGTCGGTCTCGACGTCCTGCAACAGCACGCGGCGCGGGCTCGCACTCATCGGCGATATGCCACGAACGCGGTACACACGTCCGTTGAAGGTGACGTCGTCACCCACGCGTATGTCAGTCATAAGCCGCAGAGCCACCATTGCCATCGACCCCGCGCCGCATGCGAAGTCGCGATGCAAAGGTCATCGGCGTCGGTTGAGCGAGGCGCGATCCCTGAGGTGGGGTGCCTCAAACGGTGTTGACAACGCGCGAAGCCAATGCGTCGATCGCCGCGTCGACGTCGTCGTCGTCGACATCGAGATGCGTCACAGCGCGAAGCCAGCCCGGGCGAAGCTCGCCGAGCAGGACACCGGCGTCGGCCGCGCGCTTGATGCCCTCGCCGTCCGGGTCCGGGATCTCGACGAAGTTGGTCTCGACGTCGGCGGCATCGAGCCCGATGCCCTCTGCGAGCCTGCGCGCACGCGCGTGGTCGTCGGCGAGTCGCTCGACGTGATGGTCGAGCGCATACAGCGCCGCGGCGGCGAGCACGCCCGATTGCCGCATCGCGCCGCCGAAGAGGTACTTGCTCTCCCACGCACGCTCGATGAGCGCGGCCGAGCCGGCAAGGATCGCGCCGGTCGGGCAGCCGAGGCCCTTCGAGAAGCAAATCGTGACCGAGTCGACCTCCTGTCCCCACGCCCGTGGCTCGATGCCGGCACCGACCGACGCGTTGAAGAGTCGCGCTCCGTCGAGATGCACGGCCGCGCCGCGCCCGCGGGCGGCGTCGACGGTCGCGCGGAACTCGTCGAGCGGCCAGATGCGGCCGCCCGAGCTGCGATGCGTGTTCTCGATGACGACGATGCCGCCCGGCCCGAGGTCCGGATCGAGCACGGCCGCCACGTCCTCGGGCGTGAACCGTCCGGCATGCGCGGGAACGCCGCGCATGAGCAGGCCGGAGTGGATCGCAGGGCCGCCCCACTCGTACACGAGGATGTGCGTCCGCTCCTCCGCGAGCAGCACCGAGCCGGGCGTCGTCTGCGCACGCAGCGCAGCCTGGTTCGCCATCGTCGCCGTCGGGAGGAAGAGCGCCGCCTCGTGGCCGAGCAGGTCCGCCATGCGGCGCTGGAGCTCGTTCGTCGTCGGGTCTTCGAGATACTGCTCGTCGCCGACGACGGCCGACGACATCGCGGCGAGCATCGCCGCAGACGGTTTCGTGAGCGTGTCGGAGCGAAGGTCGATCACGCCCCCAGCCTAGTCAGCGGCAGGGGGCGCGCCGACGCTCGTCCCTACTTTGCGAGCTTGCGCTTCGCCTTGTCGACCGACGGGGCCGCGGCCTTCGCTTTTGCAAGCGGCCGCGCTTTCACCGTGACCGACGCCGGCTTCGCGGAGATCGTGATCTCCTCGCCCGTCGCCGGGTTGCGGCCGGGGCGCGCCTTCGTCGCCGGGCGGACGCGGACCTCGAGCTGCACGACCGTGCCGATCTTCACTTTCTCTGCATCGGCGATCTGGTCGAGGACGACCTCCTCGAGCGCCGTCAGGACGCGCTTGACGTCGGCGCGGCTTGCGCCTGCGCGCTCGGCGATCTCGTCTGCGAACTGCGTCTGGGTCAGGGGCACTACGAACCTCCAGGGTTGAAATCGTGATGAGGCGCTCATTGAACCGCACCCCACGGACGGACAGTCCCGCCCACTCTAGGCTCCAGAGCGTGGAAATGGCGCTTCTTCGCTGGTTCGAGCGCGAGGCCCGCCCCCTCCCATGGCGGGCGACCCGCGACCCGTACGCGATTCTCGTGTCGGAGGTGATGGCCCAGCAGACCCAGGTGGAGCGGGTGGTCCCGCGCTGGGAGCGGTGGCTCGAGCGCTGGCCGACTGTCGCCGCGCTTGCCGCTGCGACGCCCGCCGAGGTCATTACGGAGTGGCAGGGGCTCGGGTACAACCGCCGCGCGCTCAGCCTGCACCGGGCCGCGCAGCAGGTCGCGGCCAACGGCTGGCCGGACGACCTGACCGAGCTTCCCGGCGTCGGCCGCTACACCGCCGACGCGGTCGCCTGCTTCGCCTTCGGCCGCGACGTCCTGCCCGAGGACGTGAACGTCCGGCGGATCCGTGAGCGCAGCGGCATGACGTTCACCTCCGCGGCGGCGCAGGCCCTGATGGATCTCGGCGCCACCGTCTGCCTCGCGCGCATCCCGCGCTGCGGGATCTGCCCGCTCGCCGACGGCTGTCCCTCGCGCGGCCGCCGCTACGAGCCGCTGCGCAAGCAAGGGCCGCTCGAGGGCTCCTTCCGCCAGCGACGGGCGCAGGCGCTGCGCGCGGTCGTCGCCGGCGCGCAACCCTCCGACGAGGAGGCGGTCGCGGCGCTCGCGCACGACGGGCTCGTCGAGGTTCGGAACGGCCGCATCTCGCTACCATCCACGGCGCCGTGATCGCCTCGCTCGTCACCTTGCTGATCCCGCTCTGGATCATCCTCGGGCTCTTCGTCCTGCTCGGCGTGCTCGCCCTTCTCGGCCGGGTGCAGAACGGCCGCTACCTCCGCCCCGTCATCAACCTCATCGCGAAGGTGCCGCTGTTCAAGCGGTGGCTCGAGAAGGCGTCGACGGCGGCGATCGAGCGCTCGAACCCCGAGCTCGCAAGCGCGATGAAGAAGATGCAGCGCTCGGGCGCATTGCGCGACCCACAGCGTGCGCAGGTCGCGCTCTCGAATCTCACGCCGCAGGAGCGGCGCGCGCTGCTCGAGATGCAGGATGAGCAGGGCACCGCGCCGGAGGCGACGAACCGGCAGATGCGCCGGCGCATGGAGAAGGCCCGGCGCGACGCGCAGCGCCGCGGCCGCTAGTACGCCGACTCGACCGGGTGCCGCATCCAGACGTTCGGCTCGACGTACGTGCCGACGCCCTCCGCGAAGTGCACCGGCGCGAGCGCGCCGGGGACGACGTACTCACCGGCCTCGGGGAACTGGAGCGCGGTCCACGTCTCCCATTCGTCGCGCGTGCCGGCAATCGTCATCGACTCCGGCGCCGGCGCGAGCACCTCGGCGCCGACGCGCTCGTGCGTCCGCAACCACGGGTCGTACAGGTAGCCGTCCTCTCGGCGCCATTCGACGTAGCGCTCGATCGGCGTGAGCGGATACCGCTCCTTCCACGTCGGCCGCACAGGCGCGATCATGCAGTCGAGCCCGTGCGCGGCCGCGAGCTTCGTCATTCGTCCGAGCACGACGGCGCTCACTCCGTGCCCGCGGTACTGCGGGACGAGCCCCGCGACGATCGCTGACAGCGTCGTCGGCATCCGGCCCGTTCCTTCGGTCACCGCCCAGTCGACGCCGCGCGCCTTCGGCTCGCCGTCCCAGACGACGGGAAGCGTGCACGCGTAGCCGATGAGCCGGCGCCCGTCGAGCACCCACAGCTGGAAGTCGGGATAGACCTCGTACAGCTGCGGCCAGAAGTCTGTGACGACGGCGTCGTGGTGCATGAACTCCGGCCAGAGGTCCGGGAGCTTGCCGCGGAGCTCGGGATGCTCTGCGTGCGTGACGATGCGGAGCTTCATCGCTGCAGGAGCGCGACGGCCTGCGCGGCGAGGCCCTCGCCGCGGCCGGTGAAGCCGAGGCCGTCGGTCGTGGTCGCGCGGACGGCGACTCGCTTCGGCTCGACGCCGAGCGCATCCGCGAGCCGCGCGCGCATCGCGTCGCGGTGCGGCGCGAGTCGCGGCTCCTCGCCGACGAGCACGACGTCGGCGTTCACGAGCTGCCATCCGTGCTCCTGTACCTGCCGCCACGCTTCGCGCAGGAGCTCGACCGAGTCGGCGCCCTCGAAGCGCGGGTCGCCCGACGGGAAGAGCGCGCCGATGTCCGCCATCCCCGCTGCGCCGAGCACGGCATCGGTGAGCGCGTGCGCGAGCACGTCGCCGTCCGAGTGCCCGGCGAGGCCGCGCGGATGGTCGATGGCGACGCCGCCGAGGACGAGCCGGACGCCGTCGACGAGTGCATGCGCGTCGAAGCCGGTGCCGACGCGGAGCTCGCTCATCCGATCGGCTCCTGCCGCCTGACGCGCGCGTCGAAGACGCTGACGGTGTCGCGGCCGTTCGCCCGCGCGAGCTCGACCGCCTCGGCGAAGTCCTCGCCGACCAGCACCGGCTCGTGCGCGTCGGACGCAAGCGTGATGGGCGCAGCTGAGAGCTGCAGCAGGCGCGCGTCCGGGTAGAGCTCGCCGACCGGCTTCCGCAGGCCCGCCGTCGAGATCTCGAGTGCGACGCCGGCCTCGTCGACCGCCGCCGCCAGCTCCTCGTACCGCTCGTCGCTGCCGCGCACGCCGTAGATCTTCGCCAGATCCGGGTGCGAGAGCACGTCGAAGTGACCGCTGCGCGCGGCCACCGACAGCATCTCGACATAGCGCATCCACACCTCGTCCTCCGCCATCTCCGCCCAGATGCCGAGCCCGGCGCCGGTGTCGATGGCGTGGTCGCCGACCATGTGCACCGAGCCGAGGAGGAAGTCCCACGGGTACGGCTCGAGGACGGCGGCGAGCTCGTCGGCCCGCTCGAACGCCCAGTCCACCTCCAGCCCCACCTTGACTGGGAGGCCGCGCCGTCGTGCCTCGACGAGCGCGTCGACGTATGTGTCGAGGTCGAAGTGACAGCGTTCCCGGTAGTACGGCCACGGCCAGAAGTCCTTCGTCTGCTCGAAGTAGTAGACGTGCTCGGTGAAGCCGATCTCGTCGACGCCGCGCTCGGCCGCGCGCTCCACAAATGGCTCGACCGCCGCGACGTCGTGATCAATTGCGCCCTTTGCGTCACGAAGGTGCATGTGGTAGTCGACGATCACAGGAGCGCCGCCACGCGCGCGAGGTCGTCCGCCGTCGTGACCTTGAGCAGGAGCGGGTCGCCGGGCACGACCCCGACGCGGCCGCCGGCCGCCTCGACGAGCCCGGCACAGTCGGTCGCCTCGGCGTCGCCCGCGAGTGCGCGCCGGAGCACGTCGACCGGAAACGCCTGCGGCGTCTGCACCGCCCAGAGGCCGTCGCGCGCGAGCGTCTCGACGACTGCGCCGTCGGCGCCGACGCGCTTGACGGTGTCCGACACCGGGAGCCCGGGGACGACGCCGTCCCAGCCCTCGGCGAGCGGCGCGAGCACGCGCTCGATCACGTCGTCCGGCAGGAGCGGCCGTGCAGCGTCGTGCACGAGCACCGCCGCTGCGTCGTCGGGCACCTCCGCCATTCCGGCACGGACGGATGCGGCCCGAGTGTCGCCGCCCGGGACACAGGCGCGCACCTTGCCTGCGCCGAGCTCCTCGGCGAGCAGGATCGCAGGCTCCTCCCATCCGGGCGGCGTGACGACGACGACCGCGTCCACCCAGTCGCTCTCGTCGAGCCGGCGCAGCGGCTCGGCGAGCAGCGGCAGGTCGCCGAGCTTCGCGAACGCCTTGGGCTGGTCCGCGCCGAGTCGCTCCCCGCGGCCCGCTGCCACGAGGATCGCCCAGACGGACACGCGTCGAGCGCCGGGAAGCTAGACGGCGGCGGCGACGGGCTTCTTCTTCGCCGTCGTCTTCTTCTTGCCGTTGGTGCCGGGGCCGGTGAGGACGCCCTCGAGCCATTCGGCGCACTCGTCCTCGTCCATGGCCTTCGCATACATCAGCTCGGAGGCGAGGATCTTCTTCGCCTTCACGAACATCTGCTTCTCGCCGGTCGAGAGCCCCTTCTCGTTGTCGCGCAGCGAGAGGTTGCGCACGACTTCCGCGAGCTCGAGAATGTCGCCGGTCTTCATCTTGTCGCGGTTGTGCTTGAAGCGGCGGTTCCAGTTCTTCGGCATCTCGGTGGAGACGCCGGTGAGCGCCTTGAGGACGACTCCGACCTCCTTCTCACCGATGACCCGCCGGAGACCGACCTGGTCGGCGTTTTCGCACGGGACCTGCACGGTCATGTCGTTGTGCAGGATCTTGATCGTCAGGTACTCGCGCTTCTGTCCGAGCACCTCGCGGGACTCCTTCTTGACGACCGTCCCGGCACCGTGGTGCGGATACACCACCTTGTCGCCGACCTTGTACAACGCCGACCTCCCCTTTCGATGCGTGTTTCGCCAAAAGAGCCGGCGCATGGAGGGCGCCGGCCCAATGGAGGCAGTGTACCAGAAAGGGCCTGGAAAAGCGACATTTTCGGCCTTTCCAGGCCTTTTCCCCGCCGACTCAGAGCTGCAAGTACCGGTCCACGAGGTTGTGCTCCTGGAGCCGCCGGAGGCCCGCCCGGATCTCCCTCGCCCGGACTGCTCCGACCCCCTCGACCCCCTCCAGGTCGCGCTGTGAGGCCCGGACGACGGTGTCGAGCGAACCGAAGTCCCCGACGATCCGGTGGACGACCGCGTCGGGCAGCCGGGGGATGTGGGAGAGGACCCGGAAGCCTCTCGGGGTGACCGAGTAGTCGAGAGGGTTCACCGTCCGGTCGTAGCCGAGCAGGTCGACGAGGCGGTCGAACTCGAGCAGGTCGCGATACGTGAACGAGCGCAGGTGCTCGAGCGCTTTCGTCGCATCCTTCCCAGCGCCGGCGGCGTGGTAGTCGCGCACGATCGCGTCGCGCTCGGAGGGAACGTCACCGACGAGCTCGTCGAGCTGCAGGCGGATGAGCCGCCCCTCGCCGCCGAGCTCGACGCAGTCGCGCTTGATGCGCTCGGCCATGCGCGCGGTCATCTCGGCGCGCTGGAGCACGACGAGCACGTCGTCGAGGACGACCGCGTTCTGGAACTCCAGCGCCGTGAGCCTCGTCAGCACCTGCTCGAGCCGGAGGCGATACGTCTCGAGCGTGCCGAGCGCCTGGTTCGTCTTCGCGAGCACGTCCGCGACCGGGTCGAGCTGGTACCGCCCGGGGCCGACGAAGATGGTCACGGTCTCGCGCTGCTGCGAGACGGAGATGACGAGCGCCCCCGTCTGCTTCGCGACGCGCTCGGCGGTGCGGTGCCGGGTCCCGGTCTCCTCCGACGGGATCGTCGGGTCCGGCATGAGCTGGACGTTCGCCCACGCGAGCCGCTTCAGCGCGGTGTCGACGATGATCGCGCCGTCCATCTTCGCGAGCTCGTACAGGAGCTGCGGACGGAACGGCGCGTCGATGCGGATGCCGCCGGAGTAGAGAAAGGAGAGTTCGTTCGGGTCGCCGATGACGACGAGCGCGCCCTCGTGCGAGCGGATGACGTCGTCGACCGCCTGGCGCAGCGGCGTGCCCGGCGCGATGGTCTCGATCGCCGCCAGCAGGCGCGCATCGCGGCGGGGATCGTCCTCGGACGGCGTGCGCGTGAACCCGAGCTCGCTCAGCCGCTCGGCCCTACGCTCGCTCGTCTCCTTCGTCGGGTCGGTCGCCATCGAGCCCCGCTCTGATCGCTTGTCGCAACGTCTCGGCTTGCGCCACCCGCAGTGTGCCACGGGACGGCGTTCCGGCCGGCGCGACCACAAGGCGGAGACCGAGCTTCGAGCATTCCTCGAGGCGGCGGTCGGCCTGCGTCGCCGGCCGGAGGCGGCCGGTGAGGCCGACCTCGCCGAAGGTCGCGGTCGCCGGCTTCACCGGTGTCCGCTTCGCGGCGGACGCGATCGCGAGCGCGACCGCGAGGTCGGCGCCCGGCTCGTCGACGCGGACGCCGCCGGCGACGTTGACGAACACGTCCGCCTGGCCGAGCGACACGCCCGCGTGGCGGGCGAGGACGGCAACGATCATTGCGAGCCGCTTCGGGTCGATGCCCGTCGCGACGCGGCGCGGCATCGACAGCTCGCTCTGGGAGACGAGCGCCTGCACCTCGAGCAGGATCGGGCGGGTCCCTTCGAGCGCGCACGCGACGGCAGCGCCCGGCTCGCCCTCGACCGTCTTGCCGAAGAGCTCAGATGGATCGGGGACGCCGACGAGGCCCGCCCCTGTCATCTCGAAGACGCCGAGCTCGTTCGTCGAGCCGAAGCGGTTCTTCGTCGCGCGCAGGATGCGATGCGCGTGGTAGCGGTCTCCCTCGAACTGGAGGACGCAGTCGACGAGGTGTTCGAGGACGCGCTGGCCTGCGACCGAGCCGTCCTTCGTCACGTGGCCGACGAGGATCGTCGCGACGCCGTTCTCCTTCGCGACGCGCAGGAGACGCGAGGCCGCCTCGCGGACCTGCGCGACGGAGCCAGGCGCCGACCCGAGCTCGGCCGAGTAGAGCGTCTGCACCGAGTCGATGACGCAGACGTCGGGCCGCTCCGCCCGGAGCGTCTCGCAGACCGTGTCGAGCTCGGTCTCGGCAAGGATCTCGACGTTCGCGGCGCCGCCGAGACGCTGCGCGCGGAGCTTCACCTGAGCAACCGACTCCTCGCCGGTAATGAGCAGGCAGCGTCTAGCGAGGCTCATGGAGGCGAGTGCGCTGAGGAGGAGCGTCGACTTGCCGACCCCGGGCTCGCCGCCGACGAGGACGAGCGAGGCGGGAACGAGCCCGCCCCCGAGAACGCGGTCGAGCTCGGGCACGCCGGTGCCGATCCGTGCCGCCTCCTCGGCAGAGACGTCGACGAGTCGGAGGAGCGGCTTCGGCGGCGCCTTGGCGCGCGTCACCTGGCCGACGACCTCTTCGACGAGCGTCCCGAAGGTCGCGCAGCCGGGACACTTCCCGAACCAGCGGCCGGAGGCGTAGCCGCACTCCGTGCAGGCGTATTGAACCGCGGGTTTCGCCACCGTTCCACCCTATGGACGAGAGCGGACGGGAGTGTCACGCAAAGGCGTCGCTTGCGACGCCGACCAGAAACGCAATAAAGGGTCCCCGCGAAGTGCGCCAGCACTTCCGGGGAAAGAAAAAGCGGCCCCCGCCGCAGGGAGCCGCTTTCGTGTCGCCCGAGGAGAGCCGGGCCCCCGCCGCATCGGGGCCCCGTTCCTGTTGGGATGACTATCCGTCCCTGCTCCCGCTTGATTCTTCCCCCTATCGGTGGTTCAGCGGCTTGCTTCACCAAGGCCCGCAGATCGCGGGAAATCCGCATCCTGGTTCCGGGTCGGCCCTGCTGGCGGCGCGCGCCTCGCCGCGCACGATGAAGCCGTCACCAGCCAGCACAAGGAGGAGTCGAAATGAAGAGGTTTCTCGAGCTCGGCGGCGTCGCTGCCGCCATCGTGCTCATCGCATTCGGTGCGGCCGCCGTCGTCCTCGGCTTCCAGGGCAAGGGCACCGTCATCGACAGCCTGAAGGCCGAGCAGATCACCGGCACGCCGGACATGACGCCCAAGGGCATCGCCGGCGAGGCCAGCGCAGCCGGCCTGAAGAACGTCAGCCTGCCGACGTGCACCGTCGCCGGCCAGGCCGTCAACACCGGCGCCCGCGCCCGCTGCTTCGCGCAGTACATGCGCATCCACGCCCTCGAGGCCACGGGCGGCTTCGTGTACGCCCAGATGGGCCAGTACAAGGCGAAGCCCGGCACCCCGAAGGCGCAGCTCACACCGGACGGCTCGACGAGCAACGTCCAGTACGCGGCGATCGACCCGGCTACGAAGCAGCCGGTCGCGAACGGCGCCCGGAACGTGTGGGTGACCGAGACGGCGCTGACCACCGCGCTGAACACGTCCTACATGGCGGATCAGCTCGGCAACTTCGGCATCGTCGTCGGCATCGCGCTGCTGCTCTCGGGCATCGGCTTCCTGATCGTCGCCGTCGGCGGCATCAAGACCGAAAGCTGGCTCTTCGTCTGGTACACGCAGCGTCGCAGCACGAAGAAGCCCACGCCCGTCGCGATCTAGTCCCGACCGGCACTCGAACCGAAAGGGCCCCGTTGCCGGGGCCCTTTCTCATTCCTCGGAGTCTTCCGGTGCCGCAGGCGCGTCCGGCGGCACCGTGATCTTCTCCGGTGTCACCTCGCCCGGGATGAAGGTGATGTCGACGTCTTCGGTCGGCTGGCCGTCCTCGTCGTGCTTGCGGCCGACGAGGATCGTCGAGCCCGGCTCGAGCTGGCGGCCGAGGACGTAGTCGGCGAGCGGGTCCTCGATGAAGCGCTGGATCGCGCGGCGCAGCGGCCGGGCGCCCATCGCCGGGTCGTAGCCCTTGTCGACGAGCAGCTCCTTCGCCTCCTCGGTCAGCTCGACCGTCACCTCGTGGTTCGCCATCTGCTCGCGCAGCCGCTTGAGCAGCAGGTCGACGATCGTCTTGATCTCTTCCTTGTCGAGCTTGTGGAAGACGATGATCTCGTCGATGCGGTTGAGCAGCTCGGGGCGGAA
>DASXLN010000214.1:0-4099 GCA_036496165.1 Gaiellaceae bacterium
GTTCGGCTACCACGAGCTCTTCCACGCGCTGACGCTCGTCGCGCTCGCGTGCCAGTACGTCGCCATCGCCTTCTTCGTCGTTCGTGTCGGCTGAAACAACAGAGGGGAGCCTCATGCAGGGAACCATGCTCTGGTTCAACGTCGACAAGGGGTACGGCTTCATTCACACGGAGGAGGACGAGCGCCTCTATGTCGCGCACAGCGGATTCCTTCCCGAGCATCAGCCCGCACCGCGCTGCAAGGGCCGCACCGTGAGCTTCGAGCGGCACGTCGCCGAGGGCGACGTTCGCGCGGTCAACGTCTCGTTCCTCACGAGCTCGGATCCGCCTCGCGCGCGCCTCCGGCACCAGCGCGGCGGCCGCAGCATCTAGCGCGTGCGCCAGATGCTGCGGCACGTTCAGCGTCCTAGCTGACCTGAACCCGGCGTCGCTCCGCCCTCTGCGCCTTCGGCACACGGATCGCGAGCACACCGTTGTCGAGCTTCGCCTCGATCTTGTCGCCCTCGACGCGCTCGGGCAGCATCACGCGGAACGCGAACCGGCCGACACGACGGGTCCGGCGGCGCAACGCCCCGTCCCGCTTCCGCTCCTTGATCTCGCCGGTCACCACCAGCTCGTTGCCGACCTGCTCGATGTTCACGTCGTCCTTCTTCACGCCGGGAATGTCGGCCTCGACGACGTACGCGTCGTCGAGCTCCTCGATGTCCACGAGCGGCGCCCATCCGTCACGGTCGAGCGGGGCAAGCCCGCCGAACGTCTGCTCGAGCATCGTGCGCATTCGCTCGTTGAGCTGCTCGAGCTCCCGCAAGGGCTCCCAGCGCTCCGGTTCTTTCGATGCGCGGCGTTCTTCGAGTGCTTGCGACATCCTGCACCTCCTTAGTTGACGATCCCCCGGTCGACGACAACGACGCGCCGCACCGGGTCGATGTCCAGAACGCCTGCCGACTTCACGTGCACGTCGTCGATGCCGAAACGGATGAGAAGCCCGACGACCACGTCGTCGACCTCGATGATCTCGTCCACCTCGCCGCGGCTGCCGTCGGATGCCCGGACGCGGAAGCCGTCGCATCGGGCCAGCCAATACTCGGGGCCGAACGGAGATATGTGCACGGTCGGGATTCGCCTTGCCGTCCCACCCGGCGAGAAACGCGCCGTGCCGAAAAAACCCGCTCTGAGCGGGTTTCTCGGCGGTTACGACGCACGTGCTCTAGGACATCGGCCTCTCGATCCACGGGTCGACGCCGGGATCGAGACCGGCGCCGGCCTCCACGAGCCGGTCGAGGTAGTGGTTCCAGCCGTGCGCATGCGACTCGGTCGCCTCGACGCTCGGCAGGTTGCTGTGGCGGAACCGCAGCAGCGTGCACTCGCCGTCGGGAATGAGGTCGAACTCGATCGTCGTCGAGCCCGGTGCCACGTGACGGTCCTCCCAGCCCCAGGTGTAGACGAGGCGCCGGGGCGGGTCGATCTCGACGAACTCGCCGACGGCAACGTGACCGGGAATGACGCGGACGCGGTATTCACCGCCCGGCCGCAGGTCGAACGCCGCCTCCTGCCCCATCCACCGCGTCGCCTCGAGCGGATCGGTGAGCAGCTCCCACACCGTCTCCGGCCTCGCCGCGATCGCGACCTCCCGCTCGATCGTCGTGCTCTCAGTCGTTGCGTCCACGCTTCCGCTCCTTTCGTTCGGCCTCGCGCCGGAGGGCGTCGAGCTTCGTGTCCCAGAATCCCTCGATGAACGTCTTCAGCTCCTCGAGCCCTTCCGGTCGCACCTGATACAGGCGCCGTGTGCCGTTGCGGCGCTCGCTCACCAGCCCGGCCTCCTTCAGGACAGTGAGGTGCTGCGAGATCGCCGGCCGCGTCACCTCGAAGTGGGAAGCGATCTCGCCGGCCGACAGCTCGCCGTCGCGCACGAGCGCAAGGATCTGCCGCCTGCGCGGCTCGGCGATCGCCTTCAGTGCTGCCTCCATGCGCGGTAGTTAAGCAGATACTTACGATAGTGTCAACTTACGGATGGCGTCCTGCCAGCCGGCGTACAGCTCGGAAGCGTCGCGCTGCGGCTCGAACCGCTCGCCTGGCGGCGACGGCCGCCGCTCTCCGAGCCCGAGGAGCGCGGCACCGAGCGCCGTCTGCTCCACCTCGCGCGCGGTCTCGACCGGGATCGCGAGAACGTCGGCGAGGAACTGCATGAGCCAGCGGTTGCGCGTCATGCCGCCGTCGACGCGGAGCGACGCGAGCGGCGGCATCGCCGCGAGCACGTCGGCGGTCTGGTACGCGGTCGCCTCGAGCGCCGCGCGCACGAGGTGCGCGCGGCTCGTCCCGCGCGTCAGCCCGGTGACGAGCCCACGCGCGTCGGCTCGCCAGTGCGGCGAGCCGAGCCCCGTCAGCGCCGGGACGAAGTAGACGCCGCCGGTATCAGACACCGATTCGGCGAGCGCCTCGCTCTCGGCCGCGTTCGCGATGAGGCCGAGCCCGTCGCGCAGCCATTGCAATGCGGCGCCGGTGACGAAGACGGCGCCCTCGAGCGCATGCCGCGGCTGCTCGCCCTCGAGCCGCGCCGCGGCGGTGCGCAGCAGACCGCGCGGCGCCGGGGCGGCGGTCTCCGCGAGCACGAATGCGCCCGTCCCGAACGTCGCCTTCGCGCCCCCGGCGGCGAAGAGCGCGGCCTGCTGGTCGCCGGCGATGCCGCGGATCGGCAGCGTGCGCCCGAGGAGCTCGCCCTCGCCGAAGCCGGCACCCGACGGGCGGATCTCCGGAAGGAGCTCACGGTCGACGCCGAAGAGCGCGAGCAGCTCGTCGTCCCAGTCGAGTGTCTCGAGCGAGCAGAGCATCGTCCGCGACGCGTTCGTCTCGTCGGTCGCGTGCACGCGCCCGCCGGTCAGCTTCCACACGAGCCACGCGTCGACGGTCCCGAACGCGAGGCCGGGCTCGTCGCGGTCGCGTAGAAGCCATTCGAGCTTCGTCGCCGAGAAGTACGGATCCGGGACAAGCCCGGTCCGCTCGCGGATCAGGTCCGCCGGAAGCTCGGCGCAGCGGTCGGCGGTGCGCCGGTCCTGCCACACGATCGCATTCGCGACCGGGCGACCGGAGTCGCGCTCCCAGAGCAGCGTCGTCTCGCGCTGGTTCGTGATCGCAACGGCGTCGGGCTCGACGCCGGCGTCCGCGATCGCGCGCTCGGCGGCGGCGAGGACGCTCGCCCAGATCTCCTCCGGGTCGTGCTCGACCCAGCCGGGCCGCGGAAAGTGCTGCGGCAGCTCGGCGTAGCCGCGCCCGCGCACGGCGAGATCGCCGTCGACGACGAGGCACGTCGTCCCGGTCGTCCCTTGATCGATCGCAAGAAGTGGCACGACGCGTAGCGTATGCCGCATGAACTACGAGGACTGGCAGCCGACGTGCGACACGCTCCACGCGCACACGCAGGTGCTCGGCAAGCTCGCGACGAAGCTCGCGCCGCCGGAGCCGCAGCTCCAGCACGCCGCGCTCCGCCTGACGGCCCGCGGGATCGAGACGCTGCCCCTCCCGGCGCCGGACGGGTCGGGGGCGCTTGCGGTCGTGCTCGACCTCCATCGACACGAAGCCGTCGTCGAGCACGCCGACGGGCGCGAGCGACGCATCGCGCTCACACCGAACCGAGCCGTCGCCGACGTGACGCGCGACATACTCGACGCGGTCGGGCCGGTCGAGATCTCGATGAAGCCGCAGGAAGTCCCGTGGACGACCCCGCTCGACGAGGACATCGAGCACGCGACGTACGACACCGGCCAGGTGGAGGCGTATTTCGCCGACGCGTCACGCGCCGCACTCGTGCTCGCCGCGCTACGCGCGCCGTACCGCGGGCGTGCGACCCCGGTGAACTTCTGGTGGGGAAGCTTCGACCTCGCCGTCATGTTCTTCTCGGGGAGACCGGCCGACCCGCCGTCGAACGACTTCATCTGGCGCAACGCCGGCGACGCGCAGATGATCGAGCTCGGCTGGTGGCCGGGCGACCACCGTTACGGCCGCGCGGCGTTCTACGGCTACGCGTATCCGCCGCCCGACACATTCGCCGGTGCGACGCTCACGCCGGGCGCCGCGCGCTGGGACGACGCGCTCGGCGAGTACAT